>JAGACI010000223.1 GCA_017614185.1 Lachnospiraceae bacterium
CTTAAAAAGAACGGAATGAAGGTTGTCATCATTACCCTGCTTGAGGCATTAATGGCTTCAGTTTTGGTATTTGGAGTTGCGTACTGGGTTCTTAACCTAAACCTTGCCTTTTCAATCGTTTTGGGCGCTTTGGCGTCGGCAACGGCACCTGCTTCAACGGTTATGACCATAAGGCAGACCAAGGCAAAAGGCGACTTCGTAGATACGCTTTTGCAGGTTGTGGCACTTGACGATATCGTAGGTCTTGTCGCATACAGTATCGCTATTTCCATCGCTGTTTCGTCGATTTCAGGGCAGGCTTTTTCGGCTTCAAGTGTAATCAAGCCTTTGATAATCAATTTGGGAATCATGGCCCTTGGCGGACTCTTCGGTGTCTTCTTAAAGGCTTTGCTTTTCCAGAAAAGATCAAAGGATAACAGACTTATTATATCGATTGCTTTAATATTTGCATTCTGCGGTGTATGTGCAAAGCTTGGAGTTTCGCCGCTTCTTGGCTGTATGTCAATGAGTACGGTCTATGTTAACCTTACCGATGACGACAAGCTCTTTAAGCAGCTTAACTACTTTAGCCCGCCGCTCCTTTTACTGTTCTTTGTCCGTTCGGGAGTATCCTTTGATTTGGGTTCGCTCGTTCATGCATCCGGAGCAGTAGGCGCCACACCTTTGATTGTAATCGGAGTCTTATACTTTATAGTAAGAATTGTAGGTAAGTATGCAGGTGCTTTCATAGGAAGCGCGATTGCTGGCAAATCCGATAAAGTAAGGAATTTCCTCGGACTTGCACTTATACCTCAGGCCGGAGTCGCAATCGGTCTTGCGGCCCTTGGTGCCAGAACTCTTGGCGGTGAAACGGGAAATGCCCTTCAGACGATTATACTTGCATCGAGTGTCCTCTATGAGCTGATAGGACCTGCTTGCGGCAAGTTATCACTCTATCTTTCGGGCTCATATTCAAAGAAGATTGAAGACATTGTTGAAGTTAAAGAGACCGATGAAAACGGTGTGCCCAAGACTTCGCTTGAACTGTTGATAGAAAGAATTCAGGCTATTCAGGATGAAATCCCCGAACATGCCATCTCGGAAGAGGAGCTTGCGTTTACGTCGGCTGCCGAGGAACAATATGAAATGTTAAGTCCCGTAAGAACTCCCAGGGGACTTAGACATAGATAGATTAAGGAGGAATTCAAATGATTTTTGGAGTTGATCCTTTAGGAGAATTTTTGGGGCATTGGGCAGTCAGCCTGACCTTTGGCTCCGTAGTATTAAGAATATGCATATCGCTTCTTTTTGCGGCTGTTATAGGGTGTGAGAGAGCAACAAAGAGGCACTCTGCCGGAGTAAGAACCTTTATGCTTGTAACACTGGCTGCAACCGTAGCCATGATAACCGATATTTATCTTGTCGATTATGCGGGATCAAGCGTTTATGTATTATCAGGTGCCGTAATTATCGCAGGAGCTACAGTCAGCGTAAACTGTGTCCTTTTCTCATCAAGAAACCAGATTAAAGGTCTTACAACCTCTGTTGCTTTGTGGACATGCGCAATCATGGGACTTGCAAGCGGAGCCGGATTTTACTCGGTTACAATAATCGGCTTTATTGCACTCCTTTGCACTCTTAATCTTTTCCCTGCAATGGAGAGATACTTAAAGAACCGTTCAAATCACTTCGAGATTCACCTTGAACTTAAGAGCTCGAGCCACCTTCAGGATTTCGTTACAACCATAAGGAAACTCGGAGTAATAATTGACGATATCGAGTTAAACCCTGCATATGTCAATTCGGGACTCAGTGTATATTCGGTAGCTGTATCGATAACAAGCGGAGAGCTTAAGAAATACAAGACACACGAAGAGATAATTGAAGCACTCGGAAGCCTTGATTATGTTTATCATATCGAGGAGATGAGAGGATAGAATGGAACCTCGTATTATAGAAAAATCCGGCAAATTCTTCATTGAGTTTGCCGGAAAAGAAATTCAGATAGAAGCTTATGAAGCGGAGGCTATAAAAAATAACCCATCCGCCATTTACGATGTAATCGTATCCTACACAAGGAAGTTTAACTTCAATACCGCCGAGGACTCGGGGGAAAACATCTTTACAATGTAATTACTGCTCACGCGCCTGCTTGATAAGGTCATCGACGTTATTCTGCTTGGGCGCACAAATGGAGGCCACAAGTTCCTCTTCGGTAGGCTGATTGGCTGCCTCAACAGCTTCGTTAGCCTTCGCGAAGACATCGTCAACACTCGACTGCTTGGCCTCTTTAAATTTGGCCATAATACTTGCTACAAGGTCCTGATCGTCTTCGCTAAGACCCGTTGTTGCAAGATCAATTTCTTCTTCATCACCAAAGCCTGCCATGTTCTCATCGGTAATGGGAGCACTTGAAGCTTCTTCGGTAACCGGAGCCTTTGCGGGCTCTTCATTAACAGGAGGCGCAGGTTCCTGCTTTGGCGCCATGTTATATTCAAACCATTTGATTAAACTTTTGGTCCTGAGTTTATAGTCATCATTCATATATTTCCCTTTCAACAATCTCCCCACAAATGCAACATATATTTTATCAGACAATTGACTTATTTGCAAGAAAACAGTATAATTCAAGCGATGATTCGGAGGAGGTATAAATATGGATAACTCGAATTTAAACAACAATGTTAACCCTGATGAGAACGCTGCAAACAACGCTCAGCAGACTAATCAGCAGCAGACCAATCAGCAGTTTAACAATGCTCCAAATTACGGACAGCAGCAGAATCAGTATAGCGGTAATACATACTATGTTCCGAGGAACGCACCTTACGTTGTTCCCGGCAAGAACAAAGCGGTAGCTTCACTTGTTCTCGGTATTTTATCAATTGTATTCTGGTGGCTTGGTGTAACATCCATTTTATCCATCATCTTAAGTGTTGTTGGACTCATCCTTGCAGCATCTGCAAAGAAGGACGGATATAATGAAGGGATCAGAACCGCAGGCTTTGTTACAAGCCTTGTAGGCCTTATCGGAGGACTTCTTGCATTCCTTGCCTGTGTTGCATGCATCAGCATTTTAAGCTACTTTGAACCGGCACCCAGATTTGGGAGAGATATTAATGATTTCTTCTCCTGGTTGTTCTTTTAATGTTTGAGAATGTTTCAGAATACGGATTATTAGGTGGGACCGGGTTTTTGTGCGGATTCCTGTATCTTTTGTTCAGATTCAGGGATAAAGAGAAGCGCGAAAACGCGGTCTATATCTATGTCTTTTCGGCGCTTTTTGCGATGCTTTTTGCAAAACTTTTATACCTTTTGGTTAACCTTAAGGACATTATAGACGTTATAAAAGCCACATCACAGTACAAGGCACTTGCGTTTGTCTTAATAAGAGGCGGCTTTGTATTCTATGGAGGCCTTATCGGTGCCTTAACAGGCTTCTATGTGATGATCAGGTACTTTGGATTAAAGAGCGAAGAGTATATGCCTTTAATGGTTCCCTGCATTCCTCTTGTTCACGGCTTTGGAAGGATAGGCTGCCATCTGGTCGGATGCTGTTATGGAAGGATAACCTCATCGCATTTTGCAATCACATACACTGATTCCCTTTATGCGCCAAACGGGGTAAATCTTATACCGGTCCAGATAATTGAGGCGGTGTTTGTTTTTATTCTTTTTATAATTCTTTTTGTAATGGGATTTAAAGAAAGACTTAAAGGATTTATTTTGCCTGTTTACCTTGTTTCATATTCTCTTTTCAGATTCGTCATGGAGTATTTCAGAGGAGACGAGCTCAGGGGCATTTGGGGGCCGTTTAGCACGTCTCAGTGGATAAGTATTGTGGTGTTTGCTCTTGGCGCTTTTTTGATAATAAGACACATCTCTAAACGCCCTGTGTGACCTCGGTGTGACCTCCCTTTGGTAACATGAAATACACTTGATTGAAATGTGTGCTTTGGCCGCATTACGACGGACCGGAGGGAGAGAGATAAGTATGGAACAGCAATTTCAGATTACAGAACCTGAAACTCCGCTTGAAGCTACACCTTATGTTTTGAGCGAAGCAACAGATGAAGATGGAGCTACTATAGCGGAAGTGGCGTCTGCAAAGGCAGATTCAATCGGATCAAAGTCCAATGCGACCATTATGATATATGCAACCGCGGTTGTTCTTGCCGCAGCGGTTGTTATTGCTCTTGTGTTAAGAAGAATAAAGCTTGAGCGTAAATCAGCCCGTGAACCAGGACTTAAGTAGTTCGGGCTTGCCGCCTGAAAGGCTTACACGGTAGAAATAATCGTTAAAGCCTGTCTCGGGATCAAGATCGGCGAGGGTTTCGTAGTACACGTAACCGTCACCCGGTGCAAAGTGGGGTAAACCCCAGTACTCAAGATCATTAAATGATGCGAGAGTAACACTTTCGGAACTTGAATTCAAATCAAGCTTGCAAATTGAATCGGCGGTTGAGTAGATAAGGGTATCACCGTCAAAAAGGAAGCCGTAATTGGCTGCACCTGTGAGAACAAAGGGAAGCGTATCAATAAGCTTTCCTTTTTTGTTGTCATAAACATTAATGCGGTATTCTGCGGTTCTGTCATCGTAGTTTTCGGGAGCCTTGGTCATCGTAATCGTATAGATTTTGCCGCTTGAAAAGCTGATTCCGACAATACTTCCGACCTGTCCCACATCTTCGTACTTAAACAGGGTTCTGTCCTTATTGGTCTCAAGGTTATATTTGCCGACAATGTTTTTGGATGATTTCTTGTCAAATCCGGAATAGAAAAGATAAGTGCCGTCATATCCGAAAATGTTGTTGATTCTTCTTGATAAAATGGGATTTCTTTCGCTTCCGTCCGTGCTTACCCAGGCGTACATGAGGTTAAACTCCTCATCAAGACCTGTAGTATAGAAAATCCTGTCACCGATAAGCTTTTCCTGGCCGTAACCAACGTTATAGGCGTTATCGACAAGCGTTTTTACATCTTTGCCGTCGGGCATCGATGCACTGTAGATACTGCCGAATCGGTTGTCGCTTGCTATGTAACCTTCTGTAATCTGGTCTCCGTAGTAGATTACATTATCCCTTACGGCAAAAGCGCTTGCACTTACAGGGATGTCTTCACCCCAGGCGCCTCCGATTCCTTTATAAACGACACCGTCGTGTCCTCTCATATTTGCAAAGCCTATTGTCTCATAATCTATCGCTTCGTAAGAGTCGCGGCCTACAAAATAAATAAAGCCTGCGCCGAGAATTATTATAATAGCCAAAGCGCCGAGTATTATGCTGAATATTCTTGTAGATTTCCTGGTTCTCATGTGTTTCTCCATTCCTTAAGATAACTCCTTTAAATATACACTTATTGTTTGGAAAAATAAACATGAAATGATATAATAGAGCGGAGTGAAAAAAGTATTTCGGCATAGAAAGAGGTAGTTAATGCTTGAATTAAAAGATGTTTCCTACAGTGTGGAGGAGGAATCCAACGAGAAGGAAATAATACAGAATTTAAGCCTTCAGGTTGATGAAGGCAAGTTTGTTGTTATTACGGGCCCCAACGGCGGCGGTAAATCCACTTTGGCAAAGCTTATTTCGGGTATTGCCAAGCCTACGTCGGGACGTATTTTTTTTGACGGTGAAGATATCACCGATATGAGTATTACGGACAGAGCGAAGGCAGGAATCAGCTTTGCTCTTCAGCAGCCCGTAAGATTCAAAGGAATTCGCGTTTTGGACCTCTTGCGCCTTGCATCCGGAAAGAGCAATCTTTCGATAAACGATGCCTGTACCTACCTTTCGGAGGTTGGCCTTTGTGCAAGAGATTACATTAACAGAGAGGTAAATGCTTCGTTATCGGGCGGAGAATTAAAGAGAATCGAGATTGCCACTGTACTTGCA
>JAGACI010000224.1 GCA_017614185.1 Lachnospiraceae bacterium
ATTGCCTTCTTGTGAGTCCAGGGGTCAAGAACCTTTCCCTCAAAGTATTTGATACTTGCATCATACTGCTTGGCAAGAGCTGTTGCAAAGTACCATGCAACCATCATCTTAAGGTAATAGTCTTCACCTGTTTTGGCGGCAACCAAACCCAGGTATTCATCTTTAAAATCGGAATCGAGAAACTCATTCATAAGAATCCTCATTCCAAATCTTGATGTATACACATGGTCTGAATCAATCCATCTTTTGATATAAGGTAAAAGCTTTTCGTGATTCTTCTTAAAAACATTCGGTGATGACTGATCAGAAACCGGCCAGCAGTCAACGTATGGAAGGAATTCATCCGTCGCCTTCACACATTCGTCAAAGTTCTTGATTCTGCCTATAAGAAACATGTGAACAAGATTTTCCTCATAGTATTTGTGAGGGATGTCCTTTAAAAATCTCTCGCACTCGCTTGTCCCGAATACTTCCTTTGCGATGTTTCTCATATCGGGAGTCCTTACGCCAAGAATGGTCTCTCCGTCAATGTTTGGAACAAGTTTGCTTTGGAACTCTTTATAAGTATCATCCTTAACTTCTAATAATCTTTCGTATACAGTCATCTTTTACCTCTTATGTCTTCTCTCAAGTTTGCAGGCACATTCTGTGTGAACAGTATGAGGAAACTGGTCCACGGGACGTACCTTCTTTAACTCGTAACCTCCGTCAACAAGTATTCGAAGGTCTCTTGCAAGGGTTGCGGAATCACAGCTTACATAGACGATTCTGTCGGGCATCATCTTAAGCATAGTGTTAAGACATACCTCATCACATCCTTTGCGGGGTGGATCGACTACAATCACATCCGGCTTTGTCATAGTCTCGTCAGACGGATTCTCATAGAAAGCAGGAAGTACCTCTTCTGCTTTTCCGACAAAGAATTCTGCGTTGTCAAATCCGTTGTTTATCGCATTCTGCCTTGCATCTTCTATAGCCTGCGGGATGATTTCAACTCCGTAAACCTTCTTTGCATGAGGTGCCATAAACAGTGAAATAGTGCCTATTCCGCAGTAAAGGTCCCAGACGTTCTCCTTACCGGTAAGGCCTGCGTATGATAATGCAAGTGAGTAAAGTTTTTCTGTCTGGACCGGATTAACCTGATAAAACGAGCGTGGCGATATGTTGTATCCGACACACTTGTCAGTTTTGGAGAAGTCTGCCGGATTGCGTTCCCACAAAAAATCGGAAATCGTGTCCCTACCATATATAGTTTTGGTCACATCTCCAAGGATCACATTTGTGTTATTTGTGTTTATATTGTATGACACACTTGTCATATTCTGAATTTTTGACAGGTTTTCTGTCAAGATACAGGTTTTTGGAAGAGTTTTCGCATTAATTACTATGCAAACCATGAGCTCACCGGACTCAAATCCTTTTCGGATTAAAACATGTCTTACAACACCCTTTCCTGTGGTCTCATCATATGCACTAACCCCGCATTTATCCATGTATTTAAGGACCGCATCAAGTATCTCTTTATTCTCCTTGACACCGAGAAGACAGTCCTCACAGGGTATGATACTGTGGGTTCTTCCTGCATAGAATCCTGCAATTGTCTTGCCTTGTCTGTCAATTCCTACAGGAAACTGTGCTTTGTTTCTGTATCTATAGGGCTCATCCATTCCGACTATGGGCTCCATAACGGCATTCACAGTCTCTTCATCAAATCCTCCAAGCCTTAAAAGGTTGTTTTTAACCTTATTAAACTTAAACTCAAGCTGCTTTTCGTAAGACAGACTTTGAATCTGACAGCCGCCGCACTGCCTTGCAACAGGGCATGGTGCCAAGACACGAAAAGGAGAAGGTTCTATAACCTTCTCCATACGAGCATATGCGTAATTCTTTTTGGGTTTGACGATGCGGGCAGAAACTGTATCGCCCATTACCGCATCTTTTACAAAGAGGGTGTAACCGTCTACTTTGCCGATTCCCTCTCCATCTGTTCCGATATCGGTAATCTTAACTTCCGTCAGATCGTTTTTCTTAAACTCCATCATCTATTCCCTATAAAACGGTTCCCCTGACGTTTGAATCAAACAGTCTGTTAAAGCCGAGCCATCCGGTCTCTGTCGTGCCCTCAAGCATCTCCTTGAAAGTCTCCATCTTGGCATCGATGTCGTCAGCATAATTAAGGGCAACTGCCTCGATGATTGCAGGCTTCTTGGGTGAACCAAATTCATACTCACCGTGGTGTGATACTATGCAATGCTTAATCTCTGATTCGAGAAGTGTCGGGAATCCGTCTATCTCCTTTATCTTCTCTCCAACCATCTCAACTCCCATAACGATGTGTCCGAGGAAGTTTCCCTCATCTGTATAATCGTTAACCGGGAATGCAGAAAGTTCTCTGGTCTTTGCTATATCGTGAAGCATTGCAGCCGATAAAAGCAGGTCTCTTTTTAAAATCGGATAGTGCTTGCAATAGTAATTGCAAAGACTTGTAACACTTAAAGTATGCTCCAAAAGTCCTCCGACAAAGCCGTGGTGAACGGATTTGGCAGCTGAAGAATTCTTAAACTTCTTTATAAACTCCTCATCTTCTCTGAAGAACTTGTTTAAAAGCTTGTTAAGGTAAGGATTCTCAATGGAATCAACAAGTGAGAGGAGCTTTGTATACATCTCATCGATAGGATACTGGCTCACAGGAAGATATTCTCTCGGATCATATTCTCCTTCTGAGCACTTCCTCACTCTCTTAATGTTAAGCTGAATCGTTCCGTTAAATACAGTAACTTCTCCGGTTATATCAACATAATCGAGTGCTTCAAAATCCTCGATTCCCGCACTGTTTGGCTCCCAGATTTTGGCATCAACAGCTCCGGTTTTATCCTGTAAGATTACGTTGTCGTAAGCCTTTCCGGTTTTGGTAACCGCAGACTGCTTATGCTTACAAAGGTAAGTGTCGTTAATTCTGTCACCTTCGTGAAAATCCTTGATGTACTTCATTAAAAATCCTCGTTTCTAACTAATTCTTTGTCTCAAACTTGTAGCCGATACCCCAGATTGTCGCAATCTGCCATGCCTCGTGATCTCCAAGCTTCTCTCTTAATCTCTTGATATGAACGTCAACCGTTCTCGTATCGCCGATGTACTCATATCCCCAAATCTGATCAAGTAACTGCTCACGTGTGAAAACATGGTTGGGTGAAGAAGCAAGGAAATATAATAACTCCAGTTCCTTCGGAGGCATGTCAACAGCCTCTCCCATGTAGATAACGGAGTAGTTCGTTCTGTTGATTGAAAGATCGGGATACTCAACCTTCTGCTCTCCCTCTTCCTGAGGAGCGCTTGCGACAGGTTTGTATCTCCTGAGAACCGCCTTGACTCTTGCTACAAGCTCCTTCGTATCAAAGGGCTTTTCCATGTAGTCATCCGCACCCATCTCAAGACCAAGTACCTTATCAAAAATCTCTCCCTTTGCGGAAAGCATGATAATGGGAGTCTGGGATTTCATTCTGACCTCTCTGCATACCTGGTATCCGTCGATTCCGGGAAGCATAAGATCAAGAAGAATCAGGTTTGGAGCAAAAGTATCCACTGCCGTTACAGCCGATTCTCCGTCATTAACTATCATGGTTTCATAACACTCCTTTGTAAGATACAAAGAAATGAGTTCAGCTATGTTGTTATCATCATCCACTATAAGAATTTTTTGTTTATTAACCGCCATGTTAACCCCTTACTATTTGAATTCTGCAATTGTGACACCTGCGTCACCTTCTCCGTGCTCGCCCAGACGATAAGACTTAACGCATTTGTTCTTCTTAAGTAAATCCTGGACTGCGCTTCTTAATGCCCCGGTTCCCTTTCCGTGTACGATTCTAACGGAAGGAAGATGGGCAAGATACGCATCGTCAAGGTACTTGTCAAGCTCTGCTATAGCCTCATCTACTCTCTTTCCGAGAAGGTTAATCTCAGTAGGCACCGCAAATGACTTCGACATCCTTAATTTTGATGTATTGCCGCCCTTAAACTTCCTGCCTTCTGTGAAAACAGAATCCTCGTCTACGAGCTCTAAGTCATTGATATTGACCTGTGACCTAAGTATACCACACTGAACGTACAAATTGCCCTTGGCATCGGGTAAGGTGTTAACCACACCCTTAACTCCCATCGAAAGAACCTTGACCGTATCGCCTTTCTTAAGTTTCTTGGGCTCTATCTTACCTACAGCTTCCTCTTTCTTAATTGAAAGCTTTTCGTTGGTGTTGTTGATTCTGCCCCTTACTTCGCTTCTCTTGGCTTCAAGCTCCTTCATGGAGATTCCGCCGCCGCTCTTGTTCATGATTCTTATGGTCTCGTCGGCGTAATCCTTGGCCTCCTGAAGAATCTGTCTTGCCTCTTCGTTTGCCTCACGAAGAATCTTCTCCTTGGATTCCGATACCTTATCAAGGCGGTTTCTTAAGTCTCTTTCAAGTCCTTCGATTCTCGCCTTTGAAGCGTCAATTGCCTCTCTGTCTCTCTCGAGGGCAACTCTGTTGTTCTCCAAAGTAGCCATCAGATCCTCAAAGCTTTCCTTCTCCTCGGTAATCTGATTTCTGGCTGCCTCAATGATTTCATCCGAAAGGCCAAGCTTCTTGGAAATTGCGAAAGCATTACTCTTTCCGGGAATTCCGATTAAAAGCCTGTATGTGGGTCTTAAAGATTCCACATCAAACTCACAGCATGCATTCTCGACAAAGTCGGTTGAAAGAGCATAGACCTTAAGCTCACTGTAGTGAGTTGTGGCCATTGTTCTGATTCCCCTGTCGTGAAGATAGTTAAGAATCGCTATGGCAAGAGCCGCACCTTCAGTAGGGTCCGTTCCTGCTCCAAGCTCATCGAAAAGACAGAGTGAATTCTCGTCTGCACGCTCCAATATCTTAACTATACTCGTCATGTGGGACGAAAAAGTGGACAGGCTCTGTTCAATGCTCTGCTCGTCACCGATATCCGCATAAACCTCGGTAAATACAGATAAAGCGGATCTGTCAACAGCAGGTATATGAAGGCCGGCCTGACCCATAAGGG
>JAGACI010000225.1 GCA_017614185.1 Lachnospiraceae bacterium
AATGATGAGAAAGACACATACTTAATTGACATTCCTGATATTCATGGAATGACAGAAGGATATGGACTCGCGGATTCTATAGGTATGGCCAGGGATTATATTGGCGGATTTCTGTATGATAAGAAAGACGAAGACTTTCCCAAGGCTAGTTCGATAGAAGAAATAGATATTAAATCAAGTGATTTCTTCGGTTTAGGTCAATCTACGGTTTCTTTGGTAGACATCGATATAGATGCATATCGTAGAGAACAGGACAACAGAGCTGTTAGACGGAATGTGAGTTTACCAAACTGGCTTAATCAAGCAGCTGATAAGGCTCATATTAATGTATCCAGGGTACTTCAGGATGCGCTTATAAAGGAACTTGAAGGAACAAGAATGGCATAGTTTTACTCCACATCATACCCTTTACCTACACCGGATTTCTTTAAGGCGTAATGATACGCTGAATAGTTAGGAAAACCTGACATCAATGAGGCCTCCCCTTTGGGGTGGCCTTCTTTTATATATCTGGCAGCAAGGAAGAGGCGCTTCTCGGTGATGTAGTTGCCGATTGTGGTTCCGGTTTCCTGCTTAAAGAGGTGCATGATATATGAGCGGTTAAGGTATAAAACTCTGGCGATATCATCGATGCGGATGTTATCGGTTATGTGCTCCTCAATATACGCTTTAATGTCTCTTATGGTCGGATTTGAAACAGGATCGGTTGAGTAGGAAACTTCCCTGTTTTTGAGTGCTCGGTTTAGGAGAATCAGGAATTCCTGAACCCTTATTCTCTCAATGACCTTGGCGCCGAACTCGTCACGGCTGTCCTTGTCATTTACAATCTCGTCCACAATACTCTTAAATCTTGTTGTTTCAGGGTTGCCGACGCGAAGAAGGTGACGCCCTTCTTTTTGTGCCTGCCTGAAGCATTCAAAGGAGTCGGTCATTTCCCCTTGAAAGAAGTCAGATGAAATGTACATTATGATTCTCTCATATGATGTACCCGGAGCTATAACCGGTCGGTGAAGTGTTCCTCCGGGGATTAGTATCACATCACCCGGCAGCAAGTCATATTTTTTCTCCTCAATCCAGTATTCACCCTTACCCTTTATAAAGATAAATACCTTATGGAAGTCGTGGTAGTGGAAATCTATCTCTTTATTTAATGGGCTGTCAATGTGGAACAGCCTGAAATCCTCACGTAAGTATCCGTCCGGGTTCTTTTTCTTTTCTCCTATTTTATTCTGCATTTTTTTTCTCTCACCTTTTTTACAATCTGTACTGTAGAAAATAAGACATACCCAATTTCGGCAGTACGATTGAAACATATTGTACTGCAGGAAATGAATTGTTCGCGGTTTTAGCAGTACTTTTAAAGGGCGTTGTACTGTGGAATATTAGATTTAGCCGATTTCGGCAGTACAATTGAAGTATATCGTACTGTGTAAAATGAGACATACCCAATTTCGGCAGTACAGTTGAAGCATATCGTACTGCAGGAAATCAGATATTCCTGATTCTGACAGTACTACGAAAGTAATCTGTACTGTAGAAAGTAAGATATCCTCGATTTCGTAGAGGGAGGCATCAAAATCGGAATCTTCACGAAGATTATACCGCACTATTTCGAAGAAATAAAGCACAATATACCCTTTTTCTTTGAAATAATGACGTGTATACTAATCATTAGGAGGGTAAATCTATGTCCAAATACACAGACTGTTCCAAGAAACTTCTTAAATTCATTGAAGAGAGTCCCACATGCTTTCACGCAGTGGCGAACCTTGCTGACATTCTTAGAAAGGAAGGCTTCAAGGAGCTTAAGGAGACTGAGAAATATAAACTTGCGAAGGGCGGTAAGTACTTCGTAACAAGAAACGATTCGTCTATTCTTGCCTTCGTGGTGCCGGCAAAGGCTGCCGAAGGCTATCACATATCCGCAGCTCATTCCGATTCACCGAGCTTTAAGGTTAAGGAGAATCCGGAAATCGTAGCGGAAGATCACTATATTAAGTTAAACGTTGAGAAATATGGCGGGATGATTGATTCTCCCTGGCTTGACAGACCTTTATCCGTAGCAGGAAGAGTGGTCTGCAAGGTGAAAGGCAAGTGGTTGACTAAATTAGTCAATATCAAAAAAGACCTGCTTATCATCCCCAATCTTGCCATTCACATGGACAGAGAGATTAATAAGGGCAAAGAATACAATGCCCAGAATGATTTGTCACCTCTCTTTGCACTCGGTAGTGAAAAGGGTGCTTTCATGGAGATGATTGCCAAGGAAGCAGGAGTTAAGGCAGATGAGATTTATGGCCATGACTTATTCCTTTATCCGAGAACTTCCGGCGGTTTCCTTGGTCCCAAAGATGAAATCATCTATTCTCCCAGACTTGATGACCTGCACTCGGTTTACGGTTGCATGATGGGCCTTATTAATGAGACACCGAAGGATTTCATCAATATCTGCGTAATCTTTGATAACGAAGAAGTTGGAAGCGGAACCAAGCAGGGCGCCGACTCCACATTCCTTGAAGATAACCTGGTTCGTATTGAGACGGCTCTTTACGGTAATACGGATGATTTATCAAGAAAGCTTGCGGCAAGCTTCCTTATATCAGCTGACAATGCACATGCGATTCATCCCAATCACCCCGAGAAGGCTGACCCTACCAACCGTCCTTACTTAAACGGCGGTATCGTAATCAAGTATCACGGTTCACAAAAGTATGCTACAGACGCATATTCTGCAGCGAGAATGAAGGACTGGTGCAAGGAAGCGAAAGTTCCTTTTCAGACTTTCCATAACCGTTCGGATCTTGCAGGCGGTTCTACACTTGGAAATATTTCAACGGCCCATGTTTCAATCGATTCGGTTGATATCGGCTTACCTCAGCTTGCTATGCACTCATGCCTTGAGACTGCAGGCTGCGAGGATATTTATTACCTTATCGAAGCAATGAAGAAGTTCTACAGCGAATAAATCACCGGGAGGGAATATCTATGATTAACGAGTGTTACTACGATGATTATGACAAAAAAGAGAATTTAAGATTCGACTCCAAAGCAGTTCACGGAGCACTTGGATGCGACCCCATGACAGGAGCGGTAAGCTTCCCGATTTTCCAGACTGCAACATTCAGACACAGAAAGTTTGGAGTCTCCACAGGATATAATTATTCAAGACTTTTAAATCCCACAAGGCAGGAACTTGAACGTACCATAGCTATCCTTGAGGGCGGATGCGCAGGATTTGCTTTTTCAAGCGGTCAGGCTGCAAATATGTGTGTTTTTGCCCTTCTTAAAAAAGGTGACCACGTTCTTTTATCAGATGATATCTACGGCGGAACCTTCAGAATATGTGATGAGATTTTCTCAGCGTTTGGCGTTGAGTTTACATTTGTTGACATGAGTGACCTTGACGTGGTTAAGTCAGAGATTAAGCCTAACACCAGAATGTTCTTCGTTGAGACTCCCACTAACCCCATGATGCATGTGGCCGATATAAGAGCACTTGCAGATATGGCTCATGGAATCGGTGCAATGATGGTAGTCGATAATACCTTCTTAACGCCTTATTTCCAGCGTCCCATCGAGCTTGGCGCAGATTTGGTTGTCCACTCCGGAACCAAGTATCTTTGCGGCCATAATGACGTTGTATGCGGCCTTGTGGTTTGTACTACAGAAGAGCAAAGAGAGCACTTCGAACACGAGATGAAATCAAGAGGTAACGGTCTTGCACCTTTCGACTCATGGCTTGTTGAAAGAGGAATCAAGACCTTGCCTTTAAGAATGCAAAAGCACAATTCAAACGCATACGAGGTTGCCAACTGGTTAAGAAAGCACCCCAAGGTTAAAAAGGTTTACTATGTGGGATTCGAAGATCATCCCGGATACGAGATTACAAAGAAGCAGACCTCAGGCTTTGGCGGAATGATTTCCTTCGAACTTGATTCTGTTGAGACAGCAGAGAACCTTTTATCAAACGTTAAGATGATTCTTTTTGCGGAAAGCCTTGGCGGGACAGAGACTCTTGTAACCTATCCTCTTACACAGACTCACGAATCAACTCCGCCCGATGTTAGAGAGAAAC
>JAGACI010000226.1 GCA_017614185.1 Lachnospiraceae bacterium
GGCAAGACAGCTTGTCGACAATATCGAGAATCCCAACTCATGGCTTCCAAAGCTTATAAGTGTACCCGGAAAACTAGTTGAAGGTGAGACGGTTAAACAGATTTAAGCAAATTAAAAGTGCCTCAGATGAGGCACTTTTTTAGTTCTATAATCGTTCAAATACCGGTGTGTAATCGATGGGAGCCTTAACTTTTACTCTTTGTCCGCCATCAAATGTTTCCTTTGTGCTTGTAAGAGACCACTTGCCTTCAGGAAGATAAACTTCTCTTTCGAACTCGTTTAAGTGGAAAATGGGAGCCACAAGGAATTTGTCACCAAACATGTACTGATCTTTGATATTCCAGCATTCTTTGTCTTCAGGGAACTCATAAAACATTGCTCTTAATAATGGTGAGCCGTTCTCTGAAGCTTCTTCATAAAGCTTCTTGATGTATGGCTTTAATTCCATTCTGATATCATAGTATTTCTTCATAATCTTAAATGCTTCGTCACCATAACTCCACATTTCATTATCCTGACCTGTGTGAAGATATCCGCCACCCCAGTCTCTGTCATCGAGAGCAGGGATATTGTAGGGACCTCTGTCACCGTGAAGACGGAATACTGCAGAATAAACCGCGAACTGATACCATCTTAAAAGAAGCTGTACAAAATCAGGGTCGTTTACATCATCAGTCATGAACCCGCCGATGTCTGTTGTCCACCAGGGAATACCGGCGATTCCCATGTTGATTCCGCACTGGAGCTGATCCTCAAAAGCTTCAAATGTACTGGGAACATCTCCCGACCATACCACGTTTCCGAATTTCTGGCTTCCGGCCCAGCAACATCTAAGGAGATTTACCGGAGGGGTGTCAGGATTTTCCTTAGTCATGTTGTCATAGAATGTACGGCTGTAGAACTGAGGATAAAGGTTACTTAATTCGAGGGCTGAACCTTGGGAGTACCTGAAGTTCTCGAAGTCGTACACGCCGTAATCAGGTTCAGAATTATCGAGCCAGAAGCCATCGATTCCGAGATCGTAGTAGTTTTTCTTGCATATATTCCAGACATAATCTCTGGTTTCGGGGTTAAATGCGTCGATTTCAACGCAGTCACCCTGATAATCATAGGTTTGAAGAGCGCCTCGTTCTGTTCTTATAAGGAGGCCCTTTTCAAGCATGGGATAGAAGTTTTCACTCTTTCTGTCAACCGAAGGCCATACAGAAACGATAACCTTTATTCCCATTTCATGAAGTTCATCAATCATAGCCTTAGGATCAGGCCAATAAAGCTTATCAAATTTCCAGTCACCCTGGTATGTCCAGTGGAAGAAATCGATAACTATCTGATCGATGTGAATTCCAAGTTCCTTGTATTTTCTGGCAATGCTTAATACTTCATCCTGAGTTCTGTAGCGAAGCTTACACTGCCATAAGCCCATTAAATCCTCGGGAAATGTTCCTGCATGACCGGTTGCGTTTGTATAGTTTGCAAGGATTTTCTTGGGAGTATCGGCAACTGTAATCCAGTAGTCCATCTCCTTAACGGAATACATATCCCAGATGGTTATATTGTTACCGAATGTAACCTGTCCGACACCCGGATTGTTCCAAAGAAGACCATATCCTAAGCTTGAAAGATAGAAAGGCACGGAAATCTGAGAGTTTCTCTGGCAAAGCTCAAGGGTACAGCCTTTTAAATCCATAACATTTTGCTGATACTGCCCCATTCCGAAGATGTGCTCACCGGGGTTTGAATCAAAGCGAACCTTGAGCTTAAAGTTATCTGAGCCCTGAACACCCTTCCACTCTCTGTTTACAACCTTAAGACATCTGCTTTCCTTTGAAATGGTTCCGTCATAAGACCTGAAGTACTCGCGAAGAATCAGAGAATTATCTTTAAATATGCTGATGACACCGGCAAAGTTAACTTCAGCATAAATTCGTCCATTGACGATTTTGGCATGCTTTCTTGTTTCCTTGCTTCCGTCACCGTTTGTGTAACCGACATCAAAAATACTTACATCTGCCTTTGCTTCTTCCACCTTTTCACTAAGAGCGTTATCCCGTCCTGTAAAAGAACCGAGCATAGTCGCTCTGATTCTTAGCGAATCCTTCCCGTGAGATTCGATACGAACCATTTCACCTTGTCTTTTGAATACCAAAGCATTGCTTTCGGCTATAAAATCCATGTTACTCCTCCGAATTATAAAGGTTTTAAAAAGCCATGGCGGTGTTGCTGCCATGGCTTTTTATTCATAAGTTTGAGCTAAGTATTAATTACTTAGAAGCTTTCCACTCGTTGTACTGCTTTGTGAACTCAGCGATAACGTCCTCAACGCCAGCCTCTTCAAGAGCTGCTTCGTACTCAGCGATCTTAGCCTCAACCTGATCTACAGGATAAGCACCGTTCTCAAGACCAAAGCCAAGCTCTTCCTGAACTGAACAACATGCTGTGTAAGCACCTTCAACGTTGCTCTTGTCAAACTGGAATCCGTTTGCGCAAGAAATCTCAGCACCGTTGTTGAAGTCAAGGTACATCTGAGCTGTGTAAGGAGCTGTAGACTCAGCTGTTACAACTGTAGCGTTTGCTGACTCCCACATTGAGTGGTTGTAAGAAGCATCTGCAACCTTCTCTACATAACCATCAGCATCATAGTTCCAATCCTTGCCCTCGATACCGTAAGCATACATGTTAGCAAGTGTAGAATCTGTGTAAAGAAGACCCATGAACTCGATTGCAGCCTTAGCAGCCTCGTCGCTAGCTGTTGCAGCGATAGCGTAGCAAGAACCAAGACAAGAATCTGTGTGCATGTAGTTCTTTGTAACCTTAGCCATTACAACTTCCTTGTTGTAACGTCCGTTAGCCTCAGCGTTGTTGGGAACGTCTGTCCACCATGAAACAGCCCAATCATCGCCCTGGATTGTGTTATCGTTTGTTGTCTTTGTAGCATCATCCTCTGAAAGGTAACCAGCTTCAGCCCACTCAGCCATAAGAGTTGCGAACTCTTTGTACTCGTCGGAAAGAACTGTGTTAACAACTTCATCAGAATCTCTGTCTACAGCAACCCAAGAAGACTTGTTGTCGCCTGTGAAGAAATCGAAGCTGTCGATGTACCAACGATAGAACATTGCTGTTCTCTGTGTAAGGTATGTGTAAGGAAGACCTTCTGCGCTTAATGCCTCAAGAGCGGGTGTTAAGTCAGAGAGCTTCTTGATGGAAGCAACGTCGATAGAATACTTGTCAACGAGGTCCTTACGAAGCATAAGGTTGTAACCTTCTACGTTATCCTTGTAAACGGGGATGAAGTAGTTCTTTCCGCCGTACTTGGATGCTTCCCACTGCTTGGAATCCATTGAATCGTAAAGAGCTGTGCCGGGAAGGAGATCTGTGATGTCCTTAACAGCGTTGTTAGCATATACGTCTTTGGTTCCGATTGTGCCAAGCCATGAAGCTGTCCAGAAAAGGTCTGCTTCGCTGTTAGCGATTGCAAGGTTACCCTTGTCAGCATACTCGTTTGAAGAGATGTCTGTAAGTTCGATCTGTACGTTGATCTTGTCAGCGATGTACTCGTTGATTGCATCCTGAACCTCTTTGGTTCTCTCTGAATCAGGAACTACGTTGAAGCAGTTTCTCATTAATCTAACTGTTACAACATCACCTGATGCTGCGGGTTCAGCTGTCTCAGTAGAAGCTGCAGCTGTCTCTTCCTTTGTTTCTGTGTTAGTTGTTGCTGTACCTGCGTCTGTGCCGCCACATCCTACAAGTACGGTCATTGCCATGGCTGCTGCCATAACGATTGAAATGACTTTCTTTTTCATGTTTTCCTCCTTTTGATGAATAAGAAAAATATCTGAAACTTTCGCTATGAAAGAATCATTCTGTTTAATTAACCCTTTACTGAACCAACGGTAAGACCTTTGATAAAGTACTTCTGGAAGAAGGGGTATACGATAACGATGGGGCCTACAAC
>JAGACI010000227.1 GCA_017614185.1 Lachnospiraceae bacterium
AGCTCGTAAGCTGTAAGGAGAGTCATCATGGCTTCCGAAGCAACACTTACTTCCTGAGTTCCCTCTTCGCCGGTAACCCATCCGCCCTGAATAATCTTATCTCCGGTTTCTTCATCTGCACCGGCTCTTTTTACAGTCACTTTTTTATCACTTACATCTTCAAAAATCGAAAGCACATCGGGAACGAGTGTGGCTGTCAGATCATCACGAATTTCAAAGGGATAGCTTTCGCCAAGGTCGGAACAGCATATTTTATAAGTGCCTTCTGTAACGACATCATTAAATGACCCGTGGCCTAAAGATTCCTGCGCCGAATTCGAATTTTTCCTTGGCTTAATAAGACCTGTGTAAACAACCTTACCTGTCTCGACATCAACAACATCAAAGGTTTCGGGAAGGAAAGAGGCGTTAAAGATAACGATTTTGTCAGAAGTTGATTCGTATCCAGCCCTGTCTACAATGATGTGGGGAAGAACCACGGGAACACCCGCATAGAGCTGCGGCTCCTCATTCATGCTAAGGAACTCCTCAGACTCGTATTCCATTCGCATTCCGGGAACGCTGCCACATCCTGCAAGCAAAGAAATCACTAATGAAATTGAAAGAAGTAAGCGACTTTTGAATTTCATATTCCTATTATATATCCGAAACGCAAGCGGAGCAAAGCCGGAATTTTCACTCATTATTGTAAATAGGCTGAAAATAATATAAACTAGAGATAGTATTGGCTTTTATACAGAAAATGTGTATAATAATAAAGATTGTATAAATGTATACAATCCGTACATTCGATTTTGAGGAGGCACAAAATTGAAGAAGAACAACGTGGTAAAGTTTGACAAGGACCTTTTTAAACGCAGTGTACTTTATAATGTAAAAACCCTTTATCGTAAAACCATGGAAGAAGCTACGGATCAGCAGATTTTCCAGGCTGTTTCATACGCGATTAAGGATGCGGTTGTAGACCACTGGCTTGACACCCAAAAGGAATATGAGAAATCGGATCCAAAGACCGTTTATTACCTTTCGATGGAATTTCTTATGGGTCGAGCTCTTGGCAATAACATAATTAACTTAAAGGCTTATAAGCCCGTTAAGGAAGCCTTGGAGGAATTGGGACTTAACCTCGATGTAATAGAGGATCAGGAGCCCGATGCGGCACTTGGTAACGGCGGTCTCGGAAGACTTGCGGCATGCTTCCTTGATTCACTTGCAACTTTGGGATACAGTGCATACGGCTGCGGTATCAGATATCGCTACGGTATGTTTAAACAGGTTATAAAGGATGGTTACCAGGTTGAGGCACCCGACAACTGGCTTGCGAACGGCAACCCCTTTGAACTCAGAAGACCGGAATATACTAAGACCGTTAAATTTGGCGGCTATGTAAACGTATATATGGACGAAAAGGGCAGAAACAACTTCGTCCAGGAAGACTATCAGTCAGTTAAAGCGATTCCCTATGACCTTCCTATCGTAGGTTACGGAAACGGAATCGTTAACACCCTTAGAATCTGGGACGCAGAGCCTGTCGAGTGCTTCAAGCTTGATTCATTCGACAAGGGCGATTACCAGAGAGCCGTTGAGCAGGAAAACCTTGCGAGAAACATCTGTGAGGTTCTTTACCCCAACGACAACCACTATGCAGGTAAAGAGTTAAGACTTAAACAGCAGTACTTCTTCATCTCTGCATCCGTTCAGGAGGCGGTTGAGAAGTATTTAAGAACTCATAAGGATTTAAAGAAGTTCCACGAGAAGGTTGTGTTCCAGCTTAACGATACACATCCTACCGTTGCCATTGCAGAGCTTATGAGAATCCTCATGGATGAGCACTACATGACATGGGATGAGGCATGGGCCGTTACCACAAAGACCTGTGCATACACCAACCATACAATCATGTCGGAAGCGTTGGAGAAATGGCCTATCGAGCTTTTCTCAAGACTGCTTCCCAGAATCTATCAGATAATCGAGGAGATTAACTCAAGATTCATCCGCCAGATTCATGATAAGTATGATAACACCGGTGTGAATGTTGATGAGAAAATCAGAAAGATGGCCATCATCTACGACGGACAGGTTAAGATGGCTCACCTTGCAATCGTAACAGGCTTCTCTGTAAACGGCGTTGCAAGACTTCACACTGAAATCTTAAAGAACCAGGAACTTAGAGACTTCTACGAGATGTATCCCGAGAAGTTTAACAATAAGACAAACGGTATCACACAGCGTCGTTTCCTCTTACACGGCAATCCTTTGCTTGCCGATTTCGTCACAAGCAAGATTGGCGACGACTGGATTACCGATCTGCCTCAGATTGGCAAGTTAAAAGTATTTGTCGATGACCCGAAGGCTCAGCAGGAGTTTATGAACATCAAGTATCGCAATAAACTTCGCCTTGCCGATTACATTTTAGAGCATAACGGTATCGAGGTTGACCCGAGATCGATTTTTGACGTGCAGGTTAAGAGACTTCACGAGTATAAACGTCAGCTCCTCAATATCCTTCACGTTATCTACTTATACAACAACTTAAAAGAGCACCCCGAGATGGATTTCACACCTCGTACTTTCATCTTTGGTGCAAAAGCGGCTGCGGGTTATCACACCGCAAAGCTTACAATCAAGCTTATCAACTCGGTAGCTGACGTGGTTAATAACGACCCCGTAATCGACGGCAAAATCAAGGTCGTATTTATCGAGGACTACAGAGTTTCAAATGCTGAACTTATCTTTGCTGCAGCAGATATCTCAGAGCAGATTTCTACGGCAAGTAAGGAAGCTTCGGGAACCGGTAACATGAAGTTTATGTTAAACGGTGCGGTTACAATCGGAACAATGGACGGAGCCAATGTTGAGATTGTTGAAGAGGTTGGAGAGGAGAACGCATTTATCTTCGGCCTTTCATCAGAAGAGGTAATAAACTTCGAGCAGCATGGCGGATACAACCCCAACGATATCTTTAACTCGGATGCCGATATCAGAAAGGTTCTCATGCAGTTAATTAACGGAACCTTTGCACAGGGTGATCCCGATCTGTTCAGACCTCTTTACAATTCACTCCTTAACACTCAGAACTCTGCAAGACCCGACACCTACTTTATCCTTAAGGATTTCAAGTCATATGCGGAAGCTCAGAGAAAGATTGAGGAAGCATATAAGGATGAGAAGAGATGGGCAAAGATGGCAATGCTTAACACGGCTTGCTCCGGAAAGTTCACCTCAGACAGAACCATCCAGGAATATGTGGATGATATTTGGCACCTCGATAAGGTGACTCTTAAATAATTAATATAAAAGGATGTAGTCAGAATGATCGAATTAACCAAAGGCGGCGCTTACCTTGTAAACGGCACTAAGCTTATAGAAGAGACTTCAGGGGAAGCCGCAGGATACAACAAAGAAGAAGCCTTAAAGGGAACCATGGCATATGGAATCCTTAAGGCACACAATACTTCCGACAACATGGACAAGCTTAAGATTCGTTTCGACAAGCTTACTTCCCATGACATTACTTTTGTCGGAATTATTCAGACGGCAAGAGCTTCAGGACTTGAGAAGTTCCCCATGCCCTATGTACTTACCAACTGCCACAACTCACTTTGTGCCGTTGGCGGTACCATCAATGAAGATGACCACATGTTTGGACTTACATGTGCCAAAAAGTACGGCGGTGTCTATGTTCCCCCTCACCAGGCAGTAATTCACCAGTTTGCACGTGAGATGCTTGCGGGCGGCGGAAAGATGATTCTTGGTTCCGATTCTCATACACGTTACGGTGCACTGGGAACCATGGCTATGGGTGAAGGCGGTCCCGAGCTTGTAAAACAGCTCTTAAACCAGACCTATGACATTAACCGTCCCGGCGTTGTAGCCGTATATATGGAAGGTGAGCCTTCATTTGGCGTTGGCCCTCAGGACGTAGCGCTCGCTATCATCGGATCAGTATTTGGAAACGGATATGTAAAAAATAAGGTTATGGAGTTTGTGGGCCCCGGCGTTTCTAAACTCTCTGCTGACTTTAGAATCGGTGTAGATGTAATGACCACCGAGACAACCTGTCTTTCATCCATCTGGAAAACTGACGGTGAAATCGAAGAGTTCTATGCAATTCACGGAAGAAGCGAAGACTACAAAGAGCTTAATCCCGCAGATGTTGCTTACTATGACGGCGTAATAAGGATTGACCTTTCAAAGGTTAAACCCATGATTGCGATGCCTTTCCATCCAAGCAACACATATACAATCGAAGAGTTAAACGCTAACCTCGATGATATCCTTGCAGATGTAGAAAAGAGAGCAGCAGTATCTCTTGGTGAGGGCGTTAAGTTTACACTTCGCGACAAGGTTAAAAACGGAAAGCTTCTCGTTGACCAGGCAATCATTGCAGGTTGTG
>JAGACI010000228.1 GCA_017614185.1 Lachnospiraceae bacterium
CGCAGGATGCATCTGGAGAGTTGAGCATGTGGGAACCAACATGAATATACTTATGACACATGAAACTCCCATAAGGATTATTCTTGGAAAGTTTGGCGCGACCTGCCTTGTAACAACGCTTTCAATTGTCTGGATTGCGGCTTTGTATCTTATTTCGGGAAAAGTTGTGGGGATGGAAGGAAACTTGCCGGATGGACTCTTTATATGGCTTATAATGGGAATCACAGGTGCGTGGGCGATATGTGCGTTCCAGATTTTTATCTCCCTTATAATAAGAAACTTTATTCTTCCGGTTATCATTGCATTCCTTGGAGGAATAGCCGGACTTGGCTGCATGGCAAAGGGTTTTTACTACCTTACACCCTATTCGCTTTTTGACCTTGCGATGAATCAGAGAGACTTTGATGCCGAGGCGTTAAGATTTGGCGTTTCAACCGTATTTTGCATAGTATTTTTCGTTATGCTTTCGGTAGTTTACTTAAGGCTTCACGATGTAAGAACAAACGAATAAAATTAATTGAAGAAAGCGCTTGACATAGGCTGATTATTCTTTTATAATCGTTTAAGTCGAGCGCTTGGAGTATGCGCTCGTAAGCAAACCAATTGCTATGTGTCCGTAGCTCAGCTGGATAGAGCAACGGCCTTCTAAGCCGTGGGTCGGGGGTTCGAATCCCTTCGGGCACGTTGAAGACTAGAGAGTCTTTATGGTGGATATAGCTCAGTTGGTAGAGCGCCAGATTGTGGTTCTGGATGTCAAGGGTTCGAGCCCCTCTATCCACCCTGTATTGTGTCTTCGTTTGACACGCTTGGTGTCGGTGACAGCGTTCGATGCGAATTGTGTCATTTATAGGGCTATCGCCAAGCGGTAAGGCACAGCACTTTGACTGCTGCATTCGCTGGTTCGAATCCAGCTAGCCCTGCTTAAGAATATGGGTGTGTAGCTCAGTTGGTAGAGCACTTGACTTTTAATCAAGTTGTCCCGGGTTCGAACCCCGGCACGCTCACGAATCGTCGCAAAGACTGCGGCGATTTTATTTTGGCTGTTGACTTTAGCGTGATAACATGATAAAGTTTCAGAGTAACACTAAATTACAGTAAGGGAGAGTAATATTATGAAGAAAGTATTAGCATTAGCACTTGCACTTTGCATGTCACTTTGCCTCTTGGCTTGTGGCGATAAGGAAACAGGAAAGACATTTACCGTAGGATTCGATGCAGAATTCCCTCCTTACGGATATATGGATGACAACGGAGAGTACGTTGGATTCGACCTTTCTTTGGCAGAAGAGGTTTGTAATAGAAGAGGCTGGGAGCTTGTTAAGAGACCTATCGACTGGGATTCCAAGGATATGGAGCTTTCATCAGGCACAATCGACTGCATCTGGAACGGTTTTACAATCAACGGACGTGAGGATTCTTACACATGGACAGTTCCTTACGTTGACAACAGCCAGGTATTCGTTGTAAGCAAGGATTCAGGTATCTCTACACCCGCAGATCTTGCAGGCAAGAACGTAGGCGTTCAGAGAGATTCATCAGCACTTGCAGCTTTGAACGAGGATGCTACAGAACTTCGTGACAGCTTCGCAAACCTTATCGAGTATGCTGATTACAACACAGCATTCCTTGATTTCACAGGCGGCGCTATCGATGCAGTTGCTATGGATATCGGCGTAGCTAACTACCAGATCGAGTCAAGAGACGGTGAGTACGTAATTCTTGATGAGAAGCTTGCTACAGAGCAGTACGGAGTTGGTTTCTTAAAGGGCAACGACGAGCTTAAGAATAAAGTTGAGGAAACATTACTCGAGATGGTTAAGGACGGAACCTTCGCAAAGATTGCCGAAGAGTGGGGCCTTAGCGACGCAGTTTGCCTTAAGTAATCTGTCTATATAATAAGGAATACTATTTGCTATGAGTTTTGCGACGATTTTGTTACAACTTAGCAAGGGACTTTTAGTGTCAGTAGAGATCTTTCTGCTGACACTGGTTTTTTCCCTGCCTTTGGGATTTGTGGTTGCATTCGGAAGGATGTCCAAGAATCCGGTTATAAGAAGCATAACCAAGGTCTACATCTCCATCATGAGAGGTACACCACTTATGCTTCAGCTTTTGGTTGTTTATTTTGGACCCAATCTCTTATTCCATGTGCGAATCGGAGAGAACTACCGATTCGTAGCGGTCATCATCGCTTTCTCGATTAACTATGCGGCATATTTTGCAGAGATTTACCGCTCCGGCATAGAGTCTATGCCCGTAGGTCAGTACGAGGCAGCCAAGATGCTTGGTTACAACAGGGCGCAGACATTTTTCCTGATAATTTTACCTCAGGTTATTAAGAGGATCCTTCCTTCGGTAACCAACGAGATTATCACACTTGTAAAGGATACATCCCTTTCATTCGCTATCGCACAGGCTGAGATGTTTACAACCGCGAAGCAGATTTCTGCGGCGCAGACAAGCATTATGCCCCTTATGGCAGCAGGCGTTTTCTACTACATTTTTAACGCCATAGTCGCATGGGGAATGGAGAGGGTTGAGAAGGCCTTTTCATATTATCGTTAGGAGGTTTAACATGAAATTACTTGAAATGAATCATGCAAGAAAAACCTTCGACGAGTTGGAGGTCATAAGAGATATATCCCTGTCAGTTGAGGAAGGCGAAGTCGTTTCCATTATCGGTCCTTCGGGTTCCGGTAAGTCCACACTTCTTCGATGCGCTGTCATGCTTGAAAAGATGGATGGCGGCGACCTTATCTATTCAGGCAAATATGCAGCAAAGGAAGAGAACGGAAAGAGCGTTTATGCCGATAAGGCAGAACTTAAGGAGATTCACAAGGTTTTCGGACTTGTGTTCCAGAACTTTAACCTCTTTCCTCATTACAGTGTATTAAAGAACATTACGGACAGCCTTGTTCGTGTTGATAAGATGCCAAAGAAAGAGGCCAAAGAGGAAGCAATGGCGCTTCTTAACCAGCTTGGCCTTGAGGATAAGGCGGATGCTTATCCTTATCAGTTATCGGGCGGACAGCAGCAGAGAGTTTCCATAGCAAGAGCTCTTGCCAAGAAGCCGAAGATTTTATTCTTCGATGAGCCCACATCGGCACTTGATCCCGAGCTTACCGTTGAAGTATTAAAGGTAATCAAGGAACTTGCCGCAAAGCACATGACCATGATTATCGTTACCCATGAGATGCAGTTTGCAAAGGAAGTTTCCGACCGCATCATCTTCATGGAAGACGGTGTGATTAAAGGCCAGGGAACACCTGATGAAATGTTTAATACAGATGATGAAAGAATCAGGGATTTTATAGGGAAGCTTTCTTGACACAGGACGCTTCAGACGATATAATTTCCATTGTCTTTGTAAAGACAGACGCGGATATGGCGCGTCTGGATAAAGGATGAATGGGCGGATATGGCGGAATTCATGACAATCGAACGAAGTTCGATTGTAGACAGACGCTGTCGGATGAAATCTAGCGCGTCTGCGTGAAAATGAATAGGCGGATATGGCGGAATTGGCAGACGCGCCAGATTTAGGTTCTGGTGGGCAACCGTGCAGGTTCAAGTCCTGTTATCCGCAGTAAAAAGAGACCCGAGGAGGCTTTGCCCCTCGGGTTTCTTTTTATTGCGGATAACTGACACTGAACCAGATGCCTTTGGCATCAGGTTCATCTCAGGGCACATAAAGTGCCCTTCGGTCAGCGCTAAACGGACGTCCACCGGACGTCCAGCGCCCTGTTATCCGCGACGGACAACTGACACTATTATGAACACTGTTATCCGCAAAAAGGTAATAGTTTCATGCTTTCCTGATTTTATTACCCAATAATTCTCCATTTTAGGTAATAATTTCATGGATTCCTGCATCTATTACCCAAAAAAATCATTTCGTGGGTAATAATTCCAATAGTTTCCTTTTTTATTACTCAAATCTTTGGCTTTTCGGGTAATAATATGTTACTTCTTCGTTTCTATTACCTTGATCCTCTGTTTTCCGGGTAATAATTCTGGTTGTATGTTTACTTTATTACTTCAAACAGCCGAAAATGTGGCTTCACAGTAAAGATAGAAGGGGTTTATCCTTATTTCACACCCAATTGTAAACCTTTGCGCGCAAACGGGTTGACAATCGAGTCGAAGGTGCTAATATAAGGGATGTTTTGAGGAAAAGATGAATTCACGATGACCTTAATGAACAAGAAATAATGCAAAATAAATAAGAACTGATACACACGGAGTCAGATTATGAAAAAAAACAGCAAAACATTAAGAATATGTTATATCGCAATCTTTACGGCTATTATATGCGTTATATCGCAGCTTCCGGGGATTCCGCTTCCCGGGGGTGTTCCGATGACACTTCAGACATTGGTTATTCCTCTTGCAGGTTTAATACTTGGACCTCTTGATGGATTCGTGGCAACGCTTCTTTATATCCTGCTTGGTATTGTGGGCCTTCCTGTCTTCTCGGGATTTACCGGCGGAATCGGAATAGTTATGGGAGCCACAGGCGGATTTATTGTATCTTTCCCGCTAATGGCATTATTTGCGGGACTTGGAGACAGGCTTGGTGAAAAAGTCGGAGAAAAATCGGGAGATAAGTCACGAAAGAAAGCAGTGTATTATGTGAGTCTCTACGCAGGTCTTGTACTTGGAGCAGTAATAAACTATGTGGTAGGTACTCTTTGGTTTGCGAAGATTTACGTTGGAGCGATTAATTCAGAGAACATGGCAGCCGGTTTCGCAGCCTGTGTACTTCCCTTCATTCCCACTTCAATCATTAAGATTGTCCTTGCCGGAATTATTGGGTTGACAATCAAGAGAGCTCTTAGGAAAGCAGGCCTTCTTAAGTAATGAAAAACAGCGATAATAAAGCTATAATCTTAAGGCCTCATCATCTTCTTTGTACCCAGGGCTACAGCGGCCATGGATACAGCCCTGAGTTTGTTGAAAACATGGACAGGGTTGTTGACAGATTAAGAAATGGGGATGACTTAATCAAGATAACTTATTCTACGGACGAACTTTGCAGTAAATGCCCCAATAAGCTTGGCGAGGATTGCTGCGAGACTCAGGATAAGGTAAAATGGTTTGATGACAGGGTAGTGGAGTACTTTGGCATTGAAGAGAAAGAGTATCACTACCGTGAGATAATCAGAGAAATTGATGACAAGATGACCGGTGAGATGATGGATGTGATCTGCTCCAAATGCAGCTGGTATCCAATCAGTTCCTGCCGAAAAAGGATTTTAGAGGAAAAACCTTCAAGTGGAAGAGAATAAATCTACCAAATCGCTTGTCCTGGGGCTTCTTAAGAACAGCGGAAGCATATTTATGTCGGGACAGGAAATAGCACAAAAGCTGTTTGTCACAAGGGCAGCTGTCTGGAAAGCCATAAAAGC
>JAGACI010000229.1 GCA_017614185.1 Lachnospiraceae bacterium
CATCCGGCGATACTCTGAATATTAAAATCTTTGCCGCAACCGCAAAATACACCCAAAACAGAATATGAAAAACAGCTTTTACGCTCTTTTTCGTATCCTTTTTCACAATATACTCCTCCTAAACTAATCCTCGTTCTTATCATCTATCTCTTCAAGATCTTCTTTGGTAAGACGCCTGTAGTTGTTAATTCCGTTCACCAGAATCTTTGCACTGTTGATGGTCGTATCAAAGATGCCTTCCTTGTACATGGTGTATGCCACGATTCCTACAGGGATGGCAAGCAACATTCCGATAACACCGTCAACTCTGAATCCGACATACAAAAGGAAAAGCGTCGCAAAAGTGGGAAGGCCCACCGAATCGCCTACAATTTTTGGCTGAATAAGCTGTCTGAATAGCTGGCTTACTCCCCAAAGAACCAAAAGGCCGACGCCCATCTTAATGTCAGATCTTATAAATGAAACCACGCTCCACGGAACCAAAGCCGTACCGGTTCCAAGGATGGGTAAAAGGTCAAGTATCGCGATACCTAAAGCAATAATCCAGACATAGTCTACGCCAAGGATAACAAGGCCTGCCGCAAGAATAAGGAAAACCCAGAATTCAATGATAAGCTGTGCCTTGATAAATCCACCGATTGAAATGGAAAGACTCCTCTTAATCATCTCATATCTTATCGTGATGGCCTTTGGCATGCTCTTGTTCCAAAGTTCACTAAGCTGCTTCTTGTCTGCGACGAAGAAATACGCGGATATAAGGCAGAAAATGATACCGATGATAACCAAAGGAAGCTGCTTTGCAAAGTTTCCTACCGCGGTGATTGTAGGTGATGTCACAGCAGATACAATCTCCGATAAAAGGTCATCCATGTAGGTATTGATTGACACTGAATTAAACTGTGCCTTGCCGGGGAACTTCCTTGTAAACTTCGAAAGCCAGTCGCCAAGAACAGCGATATCACCCTCAAGTCTTTGCCATAAATCAGGGAATTCCTCAACAAATCCGATTCCCTGTTCAATAAGAATCGAGATGATAAAGTACAGGAACAATACGACGATGGCAATAACCGCAACAATTACAAATACCGTTCCGGCTTTCCTTCTTATCTTCAACTTCTCCTCGAAAAACTTAACTATCGGAGAAGCGATGGCACCGATAAGGGCACCAATCACAAAAGGAAGGAAGTAAACCAGAAGCTTTGGCACAACAAAAATAACCAGCAATAGCATAACTAATGCCAGAACCAGGTTCAGTGTGACTTTCAGGTACTTATGAGTTGCCTGCTTCATTCTTGCTCCTCAATCAATGAATCTATAATATCGTAAATCTCATCTCTTCCCTGCTTGCTTTCGGCAGAGAAAGGAATTACTATGCTTCCGGGAACCACTCCAAGTCCTTCCTTTACAGCTTTAACCTGCTTTTGCAGCTGGCTTCTCTTAATCTTATCGGACTTGGTTGCAATGACAATGGGTTCAAAGCCCTGCTTCAAAATCCATTCATACATGAGCTTGTCATTGGCTGACGGGTCATGTCTTATATCTATAAGGAGGAAAACCCTCCTTAGCTGTTTGGATTTGTGCAGGTAGTTCTCTATCATTTTGCCCCACTTTGCCTTAACCTCCTCGTTGGCTTTGGCATAGCCGTATCCGGGAAGGTCCACAAAGTATATGGCATCATTTACATTGTAAAAGTTTATAGTCTGGGTTTTACCAGGCTGCGAGGATGTCCTTGCGAGGGACTTCCTGTTCATAAGAGCGTTTATAAGCGAGCTCTTGCCCACGTTACTCTTGCCCGCAAAGGCTATCTCCGGCAACTGATTGTCGGGAAGCGTACTGGTTATTCCGCAGACTGTTTCTAAGCTGACTTTTTTAATAACCATCGTTATTTAACCTCTGTTCTTCTCATGAATTATAACACTGTGTTATCGATTAACACAAGGTGCATGGGGTCTAATTAAGAATGAATTAATAATGTATTAATAAAGGGCATCAAGATGATGCCCTTTCAATAAGTTCTCTTCTTTCAACAACAGGCTTTTCTTTGCCTTCTACAGCTGCCTTGGTGATTCGACAGCTTACAATGGAATCATCCGAAGGAATGTCAAACATTACATCCATCATGATGTGTTCCATTATGGATCTAAGTCCTCTCGCTCCGGTCTTATGCTTGACTGCCTGATCCGCAATCGCATCAAGCGCGTCATCATCAAACGTAAGCTCAACATCATCATACTCAAAGAGCTTTGCGTACTGCTTAACAAGTGCGTTCTTAGGCTCCTTTAAGATTCTGATAAGAGCTTCCTTATCAAGTCCGTCAAGTGAAACATTGATAGGAACACGACCGATGAACTCGGGGATTAGTCCAAACTTTACAAGATCCTGAGGTGTTACCTCTTTAAGGAGCTCGGAAATCTCTCTTACGTTCTTGCTCTGAACCTCGGAGTCAAAACCGATTGCCCTCTTGTCAAGTCTCTCCTCAACGATTTTCTCAAGTCCGTCAAATGCACCACCGCAGATAAATAAGATGTTGGTGGTATCAATCTGGATGAGTTCCTGATGAGGATGCTTACGTCCGCCCTGAGGTGGAACGCTTGCCTGAGTACCCTCGATAATCTTTAAAAGTGCCTGTTGAACGCCCTCACCCGATACATCTCTGGTGATGGATACGTTCTCGGACTTCTTGGTAATCTTGTCAATCTCATCGATGTAAACAATTCCGACCTCGGCTCTGTCTACATCATAGTCGGCATTCTGAATAAGCTTAAGCAAGATGTTCTCAACGTCCTCACCGACATAACCTGCCTCTGTAAGAGTGGTCGCATCGGCGATTGCAAAGGGAACATTGATAATCTTTGCAAGAGTCTGCGCAAGATAAGTCTTACCTGAACCTGTAGGTCCAAGCATGATGATGTTACTCTTTTGAAGTTCAACACCGGACTCGTCCTTCTTATGCTTGCTGCCTTCACCCTTGCCGGCTCTGTTTGCTTTTACTCTCTTATAATGATTGTAAACGGCAACAGACAAAACCTTCTTGGCTTCTTCCTGTCCGATGACATACTCATCAAGGAAGTCCTTAATCTGGGCGGGCTTTAAGAGATGGATTGTCTCCTTCTCTTCGTACTGATCCACAAGCTGTTCTTCGTTAGGCTCTATGTCCGACATTATATCGTTGCAAATGTCTACACATTCGTCGCAGATGTACACTCCAAGGGGACCTGCAATGAGCTTTTTAACAGCTTCCTGAGGTTTCCCGCAGAAGGAACATCTGATTTTGTCATCCGACTTCTTTCCTGCCATTATTACTTATTCTCACTATCCTTAGAATTCTTGTGATTGGTGATAACCTTATCAATAAGGCCGTAAGCCAAAGCTTCCTCAGCGCTCTTCCAGTTGTCACGCTCTGTATCATTCGCAATCTCCTCGTAAGTCTTGCCACAGTTCTCTGCAAGCATACGGTTCATCTTCTCCTTGGTAGCAAGGATGTGCTTTGCTGCGATTTCGATCTCGGTAGCCTGACCCTGAGCTCCGCCAAGGGGCTGGTGAATCATA
>JAGACI010000230.1 GCA_017614185.1 Lachnospiraceae bacterium
GATGCTTCAACCAAAGGACAAATAACATACCCCTGATGCCCCATTGATACTTCTTTGGCTATAAACCTGTATGTATTTGGACGCATGTCGGTTGTGATTACCGCATTTTTAATTGGTATTCTCTCGCCCGGCAGTTTCTCAATTCTGGATATGGAAAGGTCTCCGTATAAAATCATTGCAAGAGATCTCGGTATAGGCGTAGCACTCATTACAAGGACATGCGGAGTGTCTCCTTTAAGGGAAATCGCTTCTCTTTGATTAACGCCGAATCTGTGCTGTTCATCTGTAATAACAAGAGCTAATTTCCTGAATTCAACGCCCTCAGAAATAAGTGCATGTGTACCGATAGCAATATTTGCTTCGCCAGATTTAAGCATCTCATAAATAAGATTTTTATCTTTCTTAGAGACAGAGCCTGTTAGCAAAACCGGTTTGAAGGGCAGATCGTATCTTCTGGTCAGTTCCGCAATCCCTTCAAAATGCTGTTTGGCCAGCACTTCAGTCGGTGCCATCATTGCACCCTGCATATTGTTTGTAACAGCCATTAGAAGGCTTAAAAAAGCAAGAATCGTCTTACCGGAGCCAACATCACCCTGAATCATTCGACTCATAAGATAACCGCTTGAAAGGTCTTCTTTAATTTCGGACCATACCTTTGTCTGTTCATCTGTGAGCCTGTATGGCAAAGACTCTATAAGCCTCTGACAGTCAGAGGTTTCTATCATCTGATATCCTGTTTTACGATTATCAATTAAAAGCTTGTTCTTCCTTACAAGCAAAAGGAAATAGAAAAACTCTTCAAAAGCAAGTCTTCTGTGGGCATTCCTTAATTCTTCCTCGGACCCGGGAAAATGAACCCTGTTTACAGCCTCGTTAAAGCCGATTAGTTTATACTTTTCTTTAACCCCCAAAGGAAGATGATCGGCGCTTAAATCAACCATATTAAGGGCATTCATGACGGCCTTTTTAATACTGTTGTTTGACAGTCCTTTGGTTAATGGATAAAGAGGCTGAATCGTCTTCTCTAGAGCAAAGTAATCTTCTGCCTTATACATCTTGGGGTGTTCCATTCTTTTGCCTTTAAGGACACCTACGAAGACGTATTTTGATCCCTGTTTTATAGAATTAACCAGGTAAGGCATGTTAAAAAAAGTAATACTGATTTTGTCTGCCTCTTCCGGCGAATCGGCATTAGAATCAAAGCATGAAATACTGATAATCGAGAGACCTTTTATCTTCTTAAGAAACGGCCTTTGTGAAACATTTAATAGATAAGCTCCGGTTTCGCCTTCCGTTGCATCTTTCACCTTTGAAACAGGCGGCATGAACTCATAGTTTCTGGGATAAAACTTAACCAGATCCTCGACCGTATGTATATTTATCTTGTTATAAAGGCCCGCGCTCTTCTCCCCAACACCTTTTAAAGTTTTAATTGGCATTCCGTCCATATAAATACCTCACATTCATATAGATTTTACCATAAAAAAACTCCGAAGCACAAAGCTTCGGAGTCATAAAACCATATTTATTCAGCAGAGACAACGTAGTAATAAATAGGCTGTCCGCCTGCCTGAACCTCGATATCGATGCTGGGATGTTTCTCGGCCACAACAGCTGAAATAGCTTCTGCATCAGCCTCTGTAACATCAGAGCCGTAATAGATGCTTACAAGTGAGATTTCATCATCCATCATCTCATCAATCATCGATACTGTAACATCTTTAAGATCCTTGCCAACAGAAAGAATTCCGGAATCACCGATACCCATGAAATCATCCTGTTTAATCTCTTTATCATCAATGATTGTATCTCTTACCGCATAAGTAACCTGTCCGGTCTTAACTGCGCCGATAGCATCCTTCATAGTCTCGACATTCTCATCAAGAGTAACATCGGGAACAAAGTTGATGATTGCTGTAATACCCTGAGGAACAGTCTTTGTAGGAATAACTACTACATTCTTGTTCTCGGTAAGGCTTGCTGCCTGGTTGGCTGCAAGAATAATGTTCTTGTTATTGGGAAGAATGAAGATATTATCTGCATTCACCTTCTCGATGGCATTAAGCATGTCCTCGGTTGAAGGGTTCATGGTCTGGCCGCCCTCGATAATATAGTCGGCACCAAGTCCTCTGAAGATTTCGTTCATGCCTTCGCCGATTGAAACGGTGATAAATCCGAATTCCTTATGCTCGGCGGGAACTTCGGGTTCAGCTGCAGGTGCTTCATCTAATGCCTCACCTGCTGCGAGTCTTACATTCTCAATCTTGATATCATCAAGTTCACCATGCTTAAGACCTCTCTGGATAACAAGGCCGGGATCATTGGTGTTAACCTCAATCTTGATTACATCACCGTCAACAACACAAACAGGACTTTCGCCAACGTTTGAAAGGAACTCCTTGAAATCAAGTTCCATTTTGATGTTGAAAGTGTTCTTGGCAATAATCTTAAATTCTGTGTGGTAACCAAACTTAACGCTTGAAGCCTGCTTCTTCTCTTCTTTGCTCTCGGCGCTTTCTTCCTCACTCATTATCTCGTTGATATCGGCATCGGGATTATTAAATCCTTCCTTGGCACCGATAAACATCTGAACAAGACCCTGTCCGCCTGAGTCAACAACACCTGCCTGCTTTAATACAGGAAGCATATCGGGAGTCTTTGCAAGTACAACCTCAGCCTCAGCGATAACTTCATCTATAAATACCGCAATATCGGTTTCTCCCCTGTCAGCAAGTTCTCTTGCCTTAAGGGATGCACCCTTGGCAACGGTAAGAATTGTTCCTTCTTTGGGTTTCATAACAGCCTTATAGGCTGAATCAACCGCTTTTTCAAAAGCATCTGCAAGGATAGCTACATCGACTTCATCATATTCCTTGATGCCTTTTGTAAATCCTCTTAAAAGCTGAGAAAGAATAACACCCGAGTTACCTCTCGCACCTCTTAAAGAGCCGGATGAAATAGCTTTTGCCAATGTTTTCATGTCATCATCTTCAAGGCTTAATACCTCTTTAGCCGCAGACATGATTGTCATGGTCATATTTGTACCTGTGTCACCGTCGGGAACGGGGAAAACGTTAAGTTCGTTAATCCATTCCTTCTTGCTCTCCAGGTTCTTGGCCCCGAATAAGAACATCTTCTTAATGAGGTCAGCGTTTATAGTGTTTGTTGCCACCGGTATTTCCTCCTTAATCAATCACTCGAACACCTTCAACATAGATGTTGATCTTGTCAACTTCCATACCGGTGAACTCTTCAACTTTATACTTGACAGAACTGATAAGATTCTCGGAAACAGCAATGATGCTTACACCGTAAGCAACAATTATGTGCAAATCCAAATCCAACTTATTATTCTTAACAGAAACATTAATGCCTCTGGATACATTATCGAGCTTAAGCAAGCTTACGATACCATCCTTAACATTAACTCCTGCCATTCCTACGATGCCAAAGCACTCCATTGCACATGTACCTGCGTACTGAGCAATAACTTCATTCTCAATAATGATGTTTCCCATGTGGGTATTGATAGAAGTTCTCTTTTCAGAACCACTCTTCATGGTATACCTCCTTAGTTTTGACATATACGTAGTTATTATAACCACTTTGTACAAAAAAGGAAACTAAAAATTGTTAATTTTTTTTGAACGGGGAAAAATAAAGGCTTGCATAATGATAAACAATCTGTTAATATACTAATGTTGTGGCGAAAGCCAATTTGACCTAAAAGAAGAATCGACGATGTCGTTAAGGAGGTGTGACAATGGCTAAATGTGATATTTGCGGTAAGGGTGCTCACTTTGGTAACAACGTAAGCCATTCTCATAGAAGATCTAACAGAATTCAGAATTCAAACGTTAAGAATATCAAATGTAACGTTAACGGTACTCCCAAGACTTTACATGTATGCACAAGCTGCATGAAGTCAGGTGCTGTTGAGAGAGCATAATTAAACGCAACGAAAAGCGGAGCTTATTGCTCCGCTCTTTTTTTATCATATTCTCGATTAATTAACTGCACTACCTTCTCAGATCCGCAAAGATTGTCAGGATGATAAATCTTCATCAAATCCTTATATCTCTTCTTAAGACCCAATGAATTATTAACGCCCGAAAAAAGAATTTCCACATTGGTTTCTGTACCCAGACCGTCCATGTAGTTATTCTCAAGCATTATTCTCTCTTTATTAAGCTTTTGCTTTTCTGCGTCTAATTCCATAAAGCCGTTTTTTAAGATTTCCATCTTCTTCTCAAAAAACAGCTGTTCATCCTTAAGCCTTTTGTGTTCTATAACCATCTGATGATTCAGAGTGTCCATCTCTTTTCTGAACTCATCTCGCTCTTTGATAAGCCTTGACTTCATGTCTTCCAAATCTCTTTGCTCGGATTGAAGACGAATGTTTTCTCTAAAAAGCCAATGCTTGAGCTCCAAAAGGTCCTCTTCAGATGTGGAATTCATCACTTCATCCCATTCGATCATAATACACATACCTGTAATTCTGAAACGAACAAAAATTACTTCTCAGGGAAAGCAGTATCCCTTGCTACTTTATCGGTTACGCTTGATTTCTTAGCGTTTTTGCGTTCAATTAAATCGGGAACCAGATCAATAATCTTGGTAATGGCATCCTGGTTCTTGATGTTGACAAGCCTAACATGTCCATCCCTGATTACCAAAACGGCACTGGGTGAAACCTTTCCTCCAACACCGCCACCGGCATTCTTGCCGCCGGCTCCCATACCAAATGTAACATCTACTAAAGGTACAATGATGGTATCATCAATTCTGGTAGGTTCCCCTACAACAGTTTTGCTGGAAAGAACTGAGTCCACGCCTTCAAACAACGAATGCATGAGTGCTCCAAGCTGATTGTCTGCCATCCTTAAGCCTCCCTTTTAAGGCAGGAAATTAACTGCCTCGTCTGTTTGTTTAATAAAATGCGTAAAGCAATAATCAATATATAAATAAGAACGAAATGACCCTTGGCTTTTAGATTTAATCTAACATAAGAATCATTTTCAAAATCAGGTGAAATTCTTACTTTTGTAAGAATATCAGGTCTTATCATACCTGCAAGAGCCATTACATAGCCTGTATTCTCCGGACTTCCAAGAGAATAATCAATATATCCTGATATTTTTCGCGGAAGTAAATGCTTTAAAAGGTGTTTTACTTCAAGAATTGTCTTTTCAATAAGGGCCTTGGTTTCATCGGAAAGAAGCAAATCCTTATTATCTTTAATCTTTGAAAAAATGGATTTCTTCTCGCTCTCTTCCTCTTCTTTTTCTTCCTTTTGCTCTTCTTTGGGTTTGGGCTTTTCTTTCTTTACTTTTTTCTTTGATGAATCAAAAAGCTTAAAGCAAAACAGGTATGCCTTTACAAGGTAAGTTTCATCATCCTTGAATCCCGTAATCCTGTATTTAAAAGGAATAATTAAAATCAAAAGAATTAAGGCAAGTATTCCAAGTAAAACAAATCCGATTATCTTTAATGTAAGTAAAAGAATATGAACTGCCACTTACCCCACCTGATTATTCATAAGGAAACTCTTTATATTACAATCTCCTGTTTTATCAAGAGCATCCTGTGTCATCTTAGCAACAAGCTCGTAAGCGGAATCCAAATCTTTGGCAAGTCCGACAACTTCTATATCCATTCCCTGATAAACCTGTTGCATTAAAACATATGAAGGAATTATATCAAGCTGCTCGGGATCTTTTGCAAAAGTGATTACATGATATCCCAGGGAAAGCTTACCGTTATTTATCTTTTTTATTATCCGTTTGGGATTCTTAATCGAATCGGATATGTACTTTGGCGTACCGACAAGCATTTACAAGCCTCCCTGTATTATACCATATCTAGTATTTTTTGTCATAATAAACTAGTTATGGTATTGACCCCATTTGTGGTTCTTCTTCTGCTCAACGTACTCTGCATAAGCCTTTTCAAGAATCGCTCTCTCATTCGGAAACTTAAGCAGATGATAAGCCTCATGATATTTATAAAAGCCGGAATCCATAAAATATTCTTCATGCTGAGGCTTTGAATAATAACTGTCAGCCTGTATAAGATACCAATGAACTTCCTTTTCAACCGTATCTTCGGGAACCGTAAATGTATAATTGCTTGTTCCAATAAATTTGACAATAGCACCTTTTGCTCCGGATTCCTCATAAACCTCTCTTAAAGCGGTCTCTTTGAAATCCTCGCCCTCTTCTACGGTTCCTTTGGGTAAAACCCAGCCTTCGTATTTATTTTTATAGTTCTTATAGAGAAGAAGTATTTTACCTCTGAAAATAACTACTCCTCCACAGCTGACTGCGTGTAACATATTACTCCTCGTTTAACGGAAATTCTTCAAAGTATGTATCGAAAAGCCTTTTAGCCATGGGCACAGCATAGTCACCACCGCTTCCGGCGCCTTCAACTATTATTGTAACACAAACTTTAGGATTTTCAGCAGGTGCAAAACCGGTAAACCATGCATGTGAATCTCCCTTGGAGTTATACTCTGCAGAACCGGTTTTACCTGCAGAAGTATAATCTGCACTTTTTAAGAAAGTTGCAGTACCGTTATTTACTACTTCTTTCATTAAATCCTGTAAAATCTTTGCTTCATCTTCAGTAATAAGTTTACCATAAGACGAAGATTTAAACTGTTTGACAATCGAATTGTCAGAATTGGTAACACAGTCAATAAGGTAAGGCTTCATAAGTGTACCGTTATTGGCAATTGCATTGGTAATCATATTTAAATGAAGCGGTGTAATCTGAGTCTTACCCTGACCGATTGAAGTCTGAATAATCTCTTCATCAGACAAAGACTCTTCCATGTGAACAGAACTTGTGCCATACACAAACTTAACAGGCAATTCCTTGTCAAACAAAAGAGAGTCAAGCGTAGATCTGAATTTGGTCCTGTCTAGCTTAGTACCGATATTGGCAAATGATGAGTTACATGATTTTGCGAATGAACTCTTAAAGTTGACCGCACCGTGATTACTTCCGTGGTAACATTGAATCTTGCTGTCTCCAAGGACAAATCTGCCGTTACATTGGAAACTGTAATTATTGTAAGTCTCGGGATTCTCTCTGATATATTCCAAAGCAGTAACAATCTTGAATGTCGATCCCGGAGGATAAAGGCCCTGAGTAGCTCTGTTTAAGAGTTTGCCGGATGTTTTATCCTTCGTAAGTTCATCCCAGTCTGCATCAATTGTATTGGGATCAAATCCGGGTTTTGAAACCATCGCAAGAATTTTACCTGTATCAGGTTCCGAAACGATAATTGCTCCGTCATAGACGCCAAGAGCCTTATAAGCGGTCTCCTGAAGAGCCGTATTAAGAGTGGTATAAACATCATCACCGGGGTTTTTGTTTCCGGCAACATCATTAACAACCTTATCGGTAATGGGCGCCGAACTTGTAATAAGATAATAATTTGCGGCAGCTTCAATACCGGTACGGCCATGTGTGGAAAAACCAACGACATGCGAAAACATATCTCCATAGGGATAAACTCTCGTCTCATTCTGGCTTGAATCAAGAGTCGTTGTGGCAAGCTTATCACCTTTGTCTGAGAGAATATCTCCCCTGTAGTTTTGAGCAATAAGGATTTCCTGTCTTGAATTATATGAGTTGTTTAATACTTCCTGTTCACTGGTACCGACAAAATAGCAAAGATATACGAACATGCCAAGAAATGCTGCAACCACTAAATATGTGGTCAGCATGATCTCTTTCTGGCTCTTTTTACCTTTGCTTTCCGTCTTCCCAATCAAGAAATACCAGATCTTCTTCGGAAGGGGCATTCTGACTGAAGCTTTCGGTTCGGAATTCTTCTGTTCTGAATTCTGCCGTTCTGAATTCTTCCGTTCCAAACTCTTCCGTCCGGTATTCTCTTCTGGGTTTACGTTTCTTTCGTCTAACATTTCGTTCCTCTTTTTGTCTGATCAAATACAGTCCTTCGACTATATAAAACATAATAAGCGTTGTCATAACCGAGCTTCCGCCGTAACTTACAAGCGGCAGGGTAACACCGGTCAGAGGAATAAACTTAATGCTTCCTCCGACGGTCAGGAAAACCTGGAAAATATACATAACTCCAAGACCGTAGGATATATATCTGTAAAAGTTCTCTTTGATCAAAAGCGCCATATTCATCATCATGATAAAGCAGCTGATACAAACAAGAACCATCATTATTCCGAATACAACACCCATCTCTTCGCAGACTGCTGAAAATATTGAGTCCATTTCAACATAAGGAATGGTATCGGGATTCCCCGACATAAGTCCCATTCCAAACCAGCTTCCGCTTCCGACTCCAAACAAAGACTGTGTAACCTGATAGCCCTGATTGTCTATATAGGTCCATGGGTCAAGCCAGGCCTGTACTCTGACCTGGACATGTTTAAAGTATCTGTAGGCGACATAGGACGATCCGGCTCCGCCAAGAAAGCCAAGAATAAGATACAGGTAATTCTTTGTGGCCACAAATACCATGAAGATATATGCCACGAAGAAAAGAAGCGCACTTCCCAAGTCTTTTGAAACAACGAGAATAATGACATACAAGGCAGCCAGTATCGTTGTTAAGACAATGTTGAAAAATTTGGTGCTCTCATAAAGCGAAGCTGCAACAAAGAATACAAATATAATCTTCACAAATTCTGAAGGCTGAAAAGTGATTCCAAAAAGCGAAAAAGAAATATAGGAACCATGGGAAAGCCGTCCGTATATCAAAACAACGCTTAAACCTGCAATTCCCGCAACAGCATATACCCACTTAAAGTCCTTAAGAATCTTCCACTTTTCCATGATTGAAGGCATAAACATTGCAAAAACCATCGAAAGAATTACAATCAAAAACTGCTTAAGCGCCCTGGTATAGGAAAGTCTGCTTAAGACGATAAATCCGATTCCCAACAACAAACAGACATGATTGATAATAAGCCTGTTGGCCTTAGGGTAAATCATGTCGGTAATCATTATTATTCCGAATAATAAAAGCTGGTCAATTCCATAGAATAATAGATACTGCAAATCTCCCGATTTAATAACCAGGGTCATAAATGCAGCAAACTGAATAAAGAAAATCAGAATTGTCTGTCTGAGATATATTCCTCTTCTGGCTTCTTCCTGCTTATATCTGAAGACGATGAAGCTTTCGAGTGTATAAAACGCCATGCAGATGGCTATAAAATACTTTGATAATAAAGCAATATATTCCTGCATTCTTCTATTCTACGCCGCGCTTCTCGTGCCCGGTTGTATAGCCTCCCAAAATCTTCTCCAAATCCGCCGAAATATCATCAGCATTTCCAAGAAGCAAATCTGTAAATTTGCCAAGAATCAATAACATGTCCTTGCCTGATTCAACTGTAAAATTAAGCCTCAACATACAGTCTTTATAACGATACAAATCTTTGTGGATAGACAAAGGAAGGCAATTATAGATGATATTCATGCATTCATCGCAGTGTCTTATAACAGGAAATTTATTGCCAAGTCTGTCAGTCAAGACACCGTAATTGTCATTATTACCCTTGCCGTCACAGATATCAGTCGTCTTATAAATGCAGTTAGCCGAAAGCATCATGGGGATTCTTCCATAGGCAATAACACATAACCCGCCTTTATGTGAATTATCAAGGCTTTCGATAAGGCCAAGTCTTTCTCCCTTATTCAGTTCAACAGGAAGAGTAACCTCAGATACTGATTTAAAAAGAGTTTCGACTGCCCTTTTGTTAAATGCGTATAAACCTGCATCAGATATAAGACTTACAGGTTCATTTAATAATGAAAAATATCCAAGTTCTTCCGGATTTCTGACCATTATGCTTTGGAAAATGCCGTCGTTAACAAGTTTTAACGCTCTGTCAAAAGCAGCCGGAGAATTCCTTCTTAAAACATATGGAAGAGCCAGGCAAAAATTTCCGTCCTTAAATAATCTTAAGTCTTCGTCTGACAGGGCGTCCAAAAGATTATAGTCAATTATGCATAAATGAACGTAATCTTTACCTGCCAAATCAGATTCAATAAGGCTTTTAAACTGATCATATTTTTCTATATAAATCTCAATTTTAGCCTCTTTCATCATGGTAAATCCTATTCTTCCTTTGAAGCAGAATTGCATCAGTTAACCTCTCGCAAATAGCCTCAACTGCCTGCCTTCTAAGCTCATTTATAAGTTTAACGGGGACAAAACAATCCCCTTTAAGATTGACTGTAATTCCGTCTGAATAAAAGTAAGTATTTCCAAGCTTTGAAAGATTCTTAACAATATCTTCCTTGGCTGTCGGATGATTGATTGAAGCTTCTATTAATGAATCGCTTTTGACATATGCCTCAAGTTCTCCAAAAGCAAGCCTTAATTCAAGCGGTTTATTAACTTCACAATTACATTCCATCTTTACAGGAGCCTTTAGAACATCTTTAAGATATTTATCCCTTATATCATCAAGTAAAGAGTCCTTTGTTGCGGTATAAGCGGGTGAATCAATGGTAATCATATCCTTCCCGTTATGTTTGAAATAATAGCCGCTTTGAATCTCGCTTCTGATGTAAAGGTTTCTTAAAAGCTTATCATCTTCAGCAGAAACTTTGGGCTTCAAACCGGGATTATCATAGTATAAATCCATATATTTTCGATATACACTGACCACGCCTGCAACATATTCAGGCTTTTTCATTCTGCCTTCAATTTTGAATGAGTCAATTCCGGCATCCATGAGTGAATACAAGTCGTATACGGTACACATATCTTTTAGAGAAAGCGGATATTTCTCCCCTTTAATCAAATCTTTATTGTTTTGTTTAAAGCCATAAGGTAAACGGCAGGGACCTGCGCAACGTCCTCTGTTTCCGCTTCTGCCGCCTACAATACTGGAAAAAAGGCACTGACCTGAGTAAGAATAACACATTGCACCGTGAATAAAGGTCTCAACCTCAACTCCGGTATCCTTGATAGCTTTTATTTCTTCAAGAGAAAGTTCCCTTGCAGGGACAACTCTTACCGCTCCCAGTTTCTTAAAATACTCGGCACCGAATGGACCGGTAACGAATGCCTGTGTAGAAACGTGTATGGGCAAATCAGGGAATTTTTCATGGACATAGTCCATAACACCGATGTCCTGAATAATGATACCGTCAAGACCGGCCTCATAATAAGGACTAAGGAAGTCATAAATATCTAAAAACTCCTTCTCTTTAACAAGCGTATTTAGAGTCAAATAAATCTTTTTATTAAATATATGAGCGTACTTTAAGCCCTCAAGCAACTCCTCTTCGGTAAAATTGCTTGCATAGGCCCTTGCTCCAAATTTGACTCCGCCAAGATAAACCGCATCTGCGCCGGCGTTAATTGCACCTTTTAAAGCATCGAAACTTCCTGCAGGAGCCAAAAGTTCAGTTTTGTGAATTGTCTTTTTCATAGGCGGTATAAAAAAGGCTGTCAATTGACAGCCTATTTCTTAAGTTCCGTTTCCAGTCTTACTATCTTCTTCTCTCTATCATTGATGGATACCTGAGCATCCCTGAGAGTTTTCTCTGTATTTTCAAGTTTGATTTGCCCGGCAATTAATTCATGCTTTAAATCATAAAGTTCTTTCTCTTTGGCGGCCAAATCTTCTTCAAGCATGGCAATCTGTTTCTGTGCTTTAAAGTAATCATCTGCAATATTAATCTGCATGAGAACATTCTTTAAATCACTGTTCTGTCTCCTGTATCCCTCAACACTGTTAAATTCCTTAATCTTGCCGTTGAGGTAGGAAGCAATCTTTTGAATATAATCAGGACTCTCATACCCGCTGATGGTAAAGAGTTTTCCATCAATCAACACATCTGTGTCAGTTTTCATAGTTGCCATGAAATCAGTACCCCGTAGTGTTTAGTGTTCCAAGTCTCATTTTATACTATATGTGCTTGATTTTCAATACAAAAACACAAGGTTTAGTAAATTAGTCCTTTTTTTCTATTCCAAAATGCGAATAGGCAAGATTGTTAACTACTCGTCCCCTTGGCGTCCTGTTAATGAAACCGTTCATAATAAGATAGGGCTCATATACATCTTCTATCGTACCTGCATCCTCTCCCGTTGCTGCAGATAATGTATCAAGTCCGACGGGGCCGCCTGCAAACTTATGAATAATAGTCAAAATAATATTTCTGTCAATATGGTCAAGGCCAAGCTTATCAACATCCATCAAATCAAGAGCCTTGTTGGCAACCTCAAAGGTAATATCGCCCTCGTATTTAACCTGTGCAAAATCCCTGACCCTCTTGAGCATTCTGTTGGCAAGTCTGGGTGTTCCTCTGCTTCTTCTTGCTATCTCTTCGGCACCCTTGGTATCAATCTTAACGCCAAGAATTCCTGCAGAATGAAGAACAATCTGTGTAAGTTCTTCAACATTATAAAACTCAAGTCTGTGAATGACGCCGAATCTGTCTCTTAAAGGAGCCGTCAGAAGACCTGCTCTTGTAGTAGCTCCAACAAGAGTAAAATGAGGCAAATCAAGCCTTATAGACTTGGCTCCGGCGCCCTTTCCAATCATAATATCTATTGCAAAGTCTTCCATTGCAGGATAAAGAACCTCTTCAACCTGCCTGTTAAGCCTGTGAATCTCGTCTATGAATAATACGTCACCTTCTTGAAGGTTGTTAAGTATTGCAGCCATTTCACCGGGCTTTTCAATTGCGGGTCCGCTTGTTATCTTTACGTTTACACCCATTTCATTGGCTATAATGCAAGCCAAAGTTGTCTTTCCAAGTCCCGGAGGGCCATAAAGCAGAACATGGTCAAGGGAATCCTTACGCATTTTGGCCGCTTCAATATAAACTTTAAGATTCTCTTTGGCTTTACTCTGCCCAATATAGTCCTTAAAAAGTTTCGGACGAAGGGTGCCTTCAATCTTGATGTCTTCTTCTGTAAAATTGGTTTCGATTGTTCGTCTTTCCATCTTTTAACGATTCTCCAAAGTATCAGAACATTTTCTTTAATGCGGCTTTAAGAATTGCTTCGGAATCCATATCAGTTATATCTTCTATTGTGTTAACGGCTTTTACAGCATCGGAAGCAGAATAGCCAAGAGCGGTCAAAGCTTCTATTGCCTCGCTCTTTGCAGATGATGATGCCGAAGATTCATTGGCAGGATTGGAGGCTTTAAAGAACGATATTTCATCGGATTTAACCTTGTCTTTCAGTTCAAGAATAAGTCTCTCCGCCGTCTTGGGGCCAATACCGTTGGCCTTTGAAATAGCCTTGGCATCTCCGCTTATAATGGCAAGTCTAAGCGAATCGGAATCAAATGCAGAAAGTATAGCTATACCACCTTTGGGACCGATTCCGTTAACGGATATGCAGCGCTCAAACATTAAAAGATCGTCTTTGGTAATAAAACCGAAAAGAACAAAAGCATCTTCTCTTACAGACAAATATGTATAAATCTTAATGTCACTGCCTATGGGAGGAAGTGCTTCAATCACGTTACTTGGAACAATGATGGCATATCCGACGCCACCGGCTTCAACAACAACGCTTTCTTCATCATAATCACTTAAAATTCCTTTAATGTAGGCTATCATAATTCTTTACTCCAAAACGTGTTAAGCTTTACCCTTTTAATTATAATGCTTCCTGTTATTCCAATCAAAAATCCTGTTATAATACCGGAAATCAAAAGATATGGAATATAAAAAGAAAAAACATTGGTTCTTACAATAAATGAAGCCGCAAGAAGCTGCCCTATATTATGGGCGGTGCCGCCCGCAACACTCACTCCTCTTATACTGAATAAATTAATCTTCTTAAGAAGAATAATCACAGCAAATGAAAGAATTCCGCCTGCAAGAGAATAAATAATTGTAGAGAGCGAGCCAAACATAAATCCTGCAAGCAGAACTCTTGCAATCTGAATTGCAAAGCCCTCTTTCTCCATATCCTGAAAGACAAGAATAAGAATTACTATATTGGCAAGTCCAAGTTTTATTCCCGGAATACCGAATCCAAAAGGAATCAAAGATTCAACATAGGATAATATCAAAGCGAGTGCAAGGCATAGCCCCAAATAAACAACTTTACGTGTATTCATAATCAATAAGATACGGAATCATATTCATTTACACTGTCCGATTCCACTTTAATAACAAGTTTGTGAGGCATGCAAAAAATCATCTCACCATCATTTGAAATACTGCCCTGTTTAATACATTCGCAGTTAGGGCAGTCTGCCTCTGAGATGAATGCTTTGCCGTCTTTTATAACCAAAACATTATAGCCATAATGCGTTTTCAAAACATTCTTAGAATCAGTTAAAAGGCTGTAACTGTATGAATTGCCTTCACCGTCCGTAACACTTACCACGCTTCCTTTGGAGCTTTTATGATTTAATCCAAAGAATAAGCCGGCTATAATCAATATTCCTATAATTAAAGCTATATCATTAATGTTCTTCTTATCCCTGAAAAGGTTCATAGAATACTCCGGATTCCGAAACCGGCTCTTCCATTGCTCTTAAATGAGATGTATCGCCGATAACCTGAGCTCTGAACTGAGCAATTTCTCCATCTCTCTCTTCTGTTCCTATAATTGTAACACCTGTGGGAGGAAGAAATACCGCTTGCCAGAGAACAGATGGAGAAATACCGAATAAATGCCCCATAATCATAAGGGAGACACCCAAGTGACAAAAGATTACGATGGTCGATTCCTTGTCCTTCTTGGATTCCTTTAATATACGATAATTGTTCCCCTCTCTTTTATAACCGTACTCCTCAAGGAGCTTATCAAAGTTATCAAATACTTCCAAAGCCTTCTCCTTAACCAAAGGGTTAACCTTAAGCGTAGGAGCATCAAACCATGTGTCTTTATCAAAAAACTCGGGTTCATTAAAGAAATGTACAGGGAAAAAGTTCCATGGAATATTCTCTCTTCCAAGAAACTTGTTATACACACAGTAATCAAATTCTTTAATCCAGGGAAGTTCAATGGCAGTTCTGCCAAGAGCTTTGAGACAAGGGTCAGCGGTCTGCTTAGCCCTTAAAAGCGGAGAAACAAAGATATCGTCAACCTTCCAGTCCTTAACTCTTAAGGCCAGGCAGGCTGCTTCTTTAAACCCCTTTTCCGTAATCGAGCCTGTCTCGTAAGCAGGCTCGGCATGTCTGATAAAAATAATCTTCATAGAATTCACCTCTCGAAGATTATAATACCATACTTCGAACTAATGTTCCACAGAAAGTTGCTGATTTTTGCTCATCTTGCGTTTCATTACGATATGGAAACAGATAAAGTGAGTAAGGAATGTAATCGTCCATGTGATTGGATAAGACATATACAAAACATCAAGTGTATGGAACTTGGCAAACACAGTATATATCCATATTACTCGAAGTCCGCAGGCTCCGGCCAGAGATACAATCATAGGCATAATCGTATAGCCCATTCCTCTTAAAGTTCCTGTCATTACATCCATCATTCCGCAAAGAAGATATAAAACGCATACATAAAAAATTCTTACAGAACCGTATGCAATAACTTCTGGATCCTTTGTATATATCTTAAGAAGGCTGTCCGAAAACAGAACGCAGCTGTCACCAAAGGCTATGCCTACAACAGCTACAAGTCCCAGACAATACCACATAATTTTTTTGATTCGCTTTAAATTATTGGCTCCGTAATTTTGGCTTGAAAAACTAAGTGCGGCGGTATAAATACTTGTCATCGCAGTATATACGAAATCTTCAAGATTCGCTCCCGCTGTTGAACCCGCTACCGCTGTTGAGCCAAACGAATTAATAGATGACTGAATAAGAACATTTGAAATAGAGAAAACACACCCCTGTAATCCTGAGGGAATTCCAAACTTCATCATCTTGATAAATTTATCATTGGAAAACTTAAGTTCTTTAGGCTTGATTCCGTAACAGGTATCAAGTTTTAAAAGAAGAACCACTATCATAACGGTAGCTACTGTCTGGGATATGGTTGTAGCCCACGCAACACCTGCAACGTCCCACTTAAGTTCTATTACAAAGAACATATTAAGGATTACGTTTATAACACCTGAAAATGTAAGGTAATAAAGAGGTCTTCTTGTGTCACCGATTGCACGAAGAACAGACGCACAGTAAGTAAAAATAAGCTGTGCGGGCATACCTACGAAATAAATCTGCATGTACAAAACTGCCTGATCAAGCACATCGTAGGGTGTATTCATCATTTGAAGCAAGGGACGTGAGAAGAAAAAACCCACGAAAATCAAAAGAATACCACCAAAGAAAGCGGTATATAACGATGTTGA
>JAGACI010000033.1 GCA_017614185.1 Lachnospiraceae bacterium
AGGCAGATCTTAATAACAACAAAAACTTCGATGAACCTAATGATGTACTTGTAATCGCGGAAGCGGTAAAAAGTACGGGTTCAACGGCAACGGCTTCTATCGGCGCCAGTGCAACGGTTGACGAATTGAAAGTCGAATTCTACAACCTCAGCAACTTTGCGAATGTAAGGTCTATTGTTGTTACGGCATACAAGAGCGGAGAATCCGGAACCATAGTTTACACAACACCTACCGGAGGAATCGATGTTTCGGAAGATGAGGCTAAGGGAACTTCATTCGTAAAAACATTTGACTGGTCGGGATACCCGATAGAATCGGATACAAATTACGAATTTGATGTTCAGTACAGAAGTGAAAGTGGCAAAGTACTTGGAGGTCTTTCATTCAAAGTCAAGACTGAGCCGGTTCAAACCACAGGCGAATAAATAATAGCGAGGGAAAATTGTGAGAAAGATAACCAAACAAAACACCATGTCATTTAATGTGTTGGGCACGCTGATGGTGGCAGGCCTGGTAGTTTTCTCGGCGGCTGTAGTCTTTGTGGTTAAGAACCGTAACGAGGCGTACACTGTAGCCCCCGGATCCACGGTTTACACCGAAGACAACGAGTACGTTGATATGAAGGAAGAGGGCTCTGTAAGGAAAAAGTGGGACAACAAGTACTACCTGAAAACTGCCGATGACGATGTTTACTGTCTTGGCAAAAATACGGTAATATACGACCCCAATGCCTCTAGTATGACCATTTACGGAGATTCCTACAGAATCAACGGTGACGGAACAGTTGACACTCTTAAGGATGTAAACGTTGTGGAGGATTTGAATACTCCCAAGATATATAAGCTTCGTGACAGGCTGTATGTCATGACAGGAAAAGACATTGAGTCAACCGACAACAGCCTCTCATCGGGCGGATATGTTACCGTAAACATCCATAAGAGCGGAACCGCAATGATTATGAACGATGATTATTACGTCAACGTTCTTGAGCCAATCATCCTTGAAAGCGACGGCATGTATTTTGACGTAAGCAGTGAACTTATGGCGATGGATGGAAATGTCGTAAGCCTTAAGAACGTAATCGGAAGTTCGAATCTGTACACCCAACGACCTCTTTTGTATACGGAGGGGATTGTAGAGGAACCGGATTCCATGCTTATGGCCAAAAACCCTGAAGTTATCACCATCATGGGCGGTAACGGAGGCGCCGGCGGAACCGGTGGAACCGGCGGAACCGGTGGAAACGGAGGCCAGGGCGGAACCGGTGGAAGCGGCGGATTCGGCGGAGACGGCGGACTCGGCGGAGACGGTGGAGCAGGCGGAAGCGGCGGAACCGGCGGTGTCGGAGGCCAGGGCGGAAACGGCGGACTTGGCGGAGACGGCGGAGACGGCGGACAAGGTGGAGAAGGAAGTGATGCTTCAATTTCAGCCACCAAGTGGATCAGCTTAAGAAATGCAACACCTGCCGTGTCGAGTATAGACGTTGACTACACGGTTAACGACCTTACAAATGACTACATAGATGTATTTCTTAATGTATATGATGTTGCGAACGCCACACATAAAGAAACTGTTCACCTTAGCAAGACCGACAACAGATACACAGTTACAGGCCTTGATCCCGGAACAACCTACAAGCTGGAGATGGGATATAAAGCATACAAGGACAACGGAAGCGGAAGCCTTGAAGAGGTGACAGTTACCCAGGATGTCATTAAAACAACGACAAAAGCGGATATAGCTTATATCGAGATAAACAAAGTGTCTACAAGTAAAGACACAACAGGGGCAACTCTTGTAACGGTTGATTATACCGTAAAGAGCTATGAAGGATACAAACTTACAAGCGCAAGTGTCGGAGTTTACTACAACAGAGGAACAACTGAAGTGGCAAGCAAGGATGTTGATACATCAGCGGCAGCCTCGGGCGGAGACAGTCAGAGCATAAGCTTTACCGTGGCTTTGGGAGAAGACATAAGCAATAAGCCGCTTGTTATGAAGTTTAAATCTGCCGTATATCAGGGCAAAACAGTAACATCTTATTTGTCCGAGGCAACGGGAACCTTACATTAATTCAAAGATTAAATATCTGATCGGAGGGAAATATGGATTCAATTTTAGCTGAAACAATGCATGCGGTGGGACTGATACTGGGCCTTGCTTTTTTAGGCTCGGGAATAGGTCTTGGAATTCTCGGAGCAAAGGTCGCAGAGGCTATCGGAAGAAACCCCGAGACAAAGAGTGATGTTGTTCAGTCAGTAATGTTTGTTGCAATCATCATTACACTGCTTTTGCTTTTACTTTTTGCATTTGTACTTGTACTACTGTTCTTTAATCCTTTTTCAATCTGATTGGAGATTAGCACATGGTAGCTGTGTTTATAGCGATTTTCGTAATCATGGCGGTAATGATTTACTTCGTCACAGCATCTTTGCGGATTGTTACGGAAAATGCCAGTAAGAAGGTCAATGTATATTTCCTTTCAAAGCTTAAGGAATATGACTCTGACTTCAAAGAAAAAATGAATAAGCTTGAGGAACTAAGAGAGTCCAAAGAGGAAGTCGAGCAGAGAATCAAGGTATTGAAGCAGGATTACAATGCCATGCAGGTGTCGAGATTTTACAAGCCTCGTCCCGTAATAAGAGATGCGTACATACCGGTTTCCCACTACATAGACAATGGCTTTTTTGCAGATTACAAGATTGCCAAAAACCTTTTGGTTATGGATAAGCGGAAGATTATCAGAACCGTTCTTGATAAATTCCCTTATCAGGGAAATCTGGAAAGATATAACGCGGCAAATTCAATTCTGAAACTTTTAAACTTCAATGCCGTTTATGATCTTTGTACCATGGAAAAAATTGAGCAGTTAAAGGTTCTTAATGAGACTCTCAAAAAGAAAGAGAGAGCGCTTCTTGGTGAATTTATTGAGCCAATGGACGAACTTGAGGAATTCGACATTCTCGATTTCATTTCATGGCTTAAGCAGACAGTGAGTATTCAGACTCCTGTTCTGACAGCTTATCTCGGAGAAGAAGACGAGAATTATGATGACGTTGCCGATAACGTTGTCTGCATGTATGACAAGAACGTCTGCGAAGGAATCCGAATAGTGTACCAGGGCAGATTGTACGACTACAGTATCTACAAATCGAGGAAGAAGAATGAGCACATATATTGAAAATCTTGTTAACGCCAAATTACGTAACATGAAGGATATGAAAAACATATACGAGGTCGGATATGTCTCAAAGGTAAAGGATTATATCTTAGAGGTTGTCGGCCTTGAACAGGTCGGATTCTATGAGAGAGTTGTTATCGCAAACCATTCGGTAGGATACGTTACATCCATTGGCAAAAACTCAGTCATGGTAGCGCTGCTTCAGCGAATTGATGCCATATATGTAGGTGACGAGGTTGTAACCACCGGATATGATTTCTGCGCAATGTATTCAAAAGCAGCATTAGGCCACATAGTAGACATATTCGGAGAGGACAGACTTGTCGGCGAAAAGTTTGAGAATCTTCGTCCTTGCATGATAGAGACACCGGCAATTCCGATTATGGAGAGGGGAGAAGTATCGAGACCCTTCTACACAGGAATCGCAGGTATCGACCTAATCTATCCGATAGGATACGGCCAAAGACAGCTTATCATTGGCGATAAGAAAACAGGTAAGACGCAGATTGCAATAGATACCATCGTAAACCAGAAAGACAGAAACGTTATCTGCATTTACGTTGCGGTAAACAAAACCAAAAAGAACATAAGAGAACTGTATGACAACCTCATGAAAAAGGGTGCGATGGAGTACACACTGATTCTTGCGGCATTTAATGATGATGAACCTCCGGTTTCGTTCTTTACCCCTTATGCGGGACTTTCCATTGCAGAAATGTATATGAGAGAAGGACAGGATGTTTTAGTGGTTATCGATGATTTGAAATCACATGCTGATATCCACAGAGAAATATCTCTTTTGGCAGGCAAGATTCCCGGACGAGATGCTTATCCGCCGGATATATTCTATACACACTCAAGACTTCTTGAGAAAGGCTGCCAGCATAAGGACGGCGGTTCCATAACAATACTTCCCATCGTAGAAACCAGGGGAGGAGACATAACGGATTACATCTCGACAAACATTATTTCAATCACTGACGGACAGCTTGTTCTTTCAAGGAAGAACTTTGAGAAGGGATTAAAGCCTGCGATTAACTACGGACTTTCCGTATCCCGTCTCGGAGGTGCGGTTCAGGAAACAAGCATGAAAAAAATCGGCGCCGTTGTACGTCGTAAGTTCTTAAGCTATCTGGAAACTAAGGAAGTATATCAGCTTGCCAACGTAGATGAGATGAGTCCTGAAATGCAGGCAAACATAGAAGAGGGTGAAAGGCTTCAGGAGAGGCTTTTGCAGTATAAGTTTTCACCCAGAACTCCTGATGAAATCAAGGCAGATTTCATGGAAGTCGTTGGGGATGAAGTATCCCTGTAAACGTTCTTAGCTGCGGAGAATAAATATGAGTATACGAAGCGTTGTTAAGGTTATGAACTTTCACTCTCTTTTAAGAGTGGACAAGTCGAGAAACAAGTCCAAGAAGTATACGGCGATGGAGCAGATACTTACAAGGATGATCGACAACATAGTCAATAACAGAAATATCTCTCTTGACTACAAGATGCATAAGGTTGATTCGACCAAACCTGAACTGAATATATACATTGGTTCCGATATGGGGTTTTGCAGTAACTTGAATTCTCTTGTCAAAAAGACCCTCGGAGAGCACCTGGAAGATGAGACTAAGGAAGTTAAGCAGATTGTAATCGGCAGAAAGATTAAGCCCTCCGATAAAGAACAGCTTTTATTGTTCCAGACGAGGGAAGAGTATGACGAAGATAACGGCAAGGTTATGGGTCTTTTGGAGGAAGCGATAAGAAATCGCTCATATTCAAAAATATCCATAGTTTACAACCACTATTACAATTCGTCTCAGGTTGCTTTGGTGGACAAGCAGATTTACCCGGTTCCGAAGAATGAAGGAAACCTCGAAGATGACTACAGAGAAGACTTTTCCTTTGAAGGAAACGTTGATGATCTTTTGGTCAATATGGTGGTTTTGTATGTGAAATACTCCATGGAGATTGCCGCCGCGGCAAGTTACGCTTCGGAGAATATACAAAGACAGAACGTCACGACAGAATCGCTCAACAAGATTGACGAGCGTGACGAGATAAGGCAGATGGAATTAAGGAGAAAGAACAAGGATAAGCAATTTGCCAAGGTTTTGGACAACTACACCAAGACCAGAGCATATTAGGAGGACATATACGTGAGCGAGGCAGTAGGCAAGATTATATCGGTATCGGAACTTAACGTACAGGTACTGATAAATGATGAAAAGATTAAGTATCGAGACATTCTGTATACCGAATCCAAAGGAAGAAGAATTGAGTTTGAGGTAGTTGAGGAGGATGGGAATGTCATTTCCGCAATACCGTTCCAGAATGTTGTCGGATTAAAGAAGGGCCTTGATGTATATAAGGCAGAGCACGGTCTTGAGATTCAGTATAACGATGAAATCTTGGGAAAAGTATTCGACTCCTACGGAAAGCTTTTGGATGACTCAAAGATAGAGGAAGTTCATAAGAGAAATGTCTATAACAGAAACCTGACACTTGAGGAGATAAACCTTAACGGAGGAATCCTATGGACGGGAATCAAGGTCCTTGACTTCTTTGCTCCAATGCAAAAAGGCTACAAGATGGGACTTCTTGGCGGTGCCGGTGTAGGTAAAACCGTTCTTATCAAGGAACTTATTCACAACGTATATACAGGCCTTAACTCAAACTCTGTATTTGTCGGCGTCGGTGAACGTTCAAGAGAAGGTAAGGAGCTTTATGATGAGATGCTTTCTGCTGACCTTCTCGATAAGATGGCCGTTGTTTTCGGACAGATGGGTGAGAACTCGGCAACAAGATCAAAGGCAATCTTCTCAGGCTTAACCCTCGCGGAGTACCTTCGTGATGAGAAGAACCAGGATGTGCTTTTGTTTGTAGATAACATTTACAGATATGTACAGGCAATGAGTGAGATTAACGCAGAGCTTAGCCGTATCCCTATCGAGAACGGTTATCCCGCAAACATAGAAACAGCCATCAGTGATGTGGAGGAGAGAATCAATTCGACACCGAACGGCTCAATTACATCATTTCAGGCGATTTATATTCCTGCGGATGACGTAACGGACCAGGCAGTTCTTACGATACAGGCCCACCTTGACGGACAGATTGTTCTTGACAGAAAGGTAGCCGAGAAAGGCCTTTACCCTGCAGTCGATGTTTTCTCAACCACCAGCAAACTTATTGATATCGACAAAATCGGTGAGAGGCACTACAGACTTGTTGAAGAAGTCTTAAGATACTACTCACGTTACAGAGAACTTGAAGAAATCATTGCGGTTCTCGGTATAGATGAGCTTTCGGTAGCTGATACAAATGTTTTCTACCGCACAAGAAAGCTTAGAAACTATTTCACACAGCCAATGTTCGTTGCAGAAAACTACACCGGAATAAAGGGTGAACTTGTTCACATCGATGACATTTTGAATGATGTCGAAAACATTATTTCCGGAGCATATGACGGAATTGACGAAACCAAATTCCTTTACATAGGTAAATTCAATGCAGAAGAGTACAGCATTTATTGAAGAGTATGAAATTCCATACAAAATCAGTGCAAGAGTGGTAGACCGTGAAAACGGAATGCAAAACTACGATGACATACGAATGATACGCGTCACCAGCAAAGACTATAACATCCTTATCATGGAGGATTATATGCCTATAATCGGAGAAATTGCCGGAAGCATCGAGATGGTCACCGCATCTGACGTAATCAGATTTGAGCCCATTCACGGTTTCTACATGCACAAGAAAAACTGTTTTTATCTCTTGATTGAGGATCACAAGTTATGACGGATACGCTGATAGGAAATGTGATAAACCAGATAATTCTTTTAAAAACCACCATGATCGTTACAGCGGTGGGAACTCTCCTTTTACTTGTTGTTTTACTTCTTTTCTGTCGAAAGTTCTCCTGGGACAGACGCAATTTGAGAGTTATCGGGTTTTTTTACGAAGCGAGGATGGTTGATTCCGTCCTGCTTTCCCTGTGCCTCATCAGATTCTATCTGGTCGTATCCATTTTGGTCACCAAAGGCGCGATATACCCCGTACATATTTTTATGTACGGAGGCCTCGTGCTGATATACGGAGCCATAAGAAGAAAAATCAGAGAGTTTTTGGTGAGTGTATTCAATGCAGCGTTAATCATGGGACTTCTTTATGTATCAGGCTTTTTGATTTCGTATCTTGAGAATGTCCTTTTTGATGTAAAAATATTGATTGCTCTTGTGTTTTTGGGTATTTTTCTGGTGCTTTACGCACTGTATGATCTCGCCGGCTGTATATCGAACATAATAGACAGCCGTGAGGATAAAAGGGTGGTAGATGTATGAGATTTAGCAGAAAGCCAATGAAAGCCGTTACCATGATTGAGATAGGGGTGGCGGGAGTTTTACTCCTGGTTCTTTCCCTGTTTGTGTTCTGGTATGTAGACGGATTGTCATCATTTAAGCCACAGTCCGAGCTTCATCAGTTTTATCAGGGAGCGGAGCTTTCATTTTCTGAAGATGCGGTATTCAGACAGACCGGGGGAGATATTACCGCCCAGGGGATGCCGGTTATGGAAACACCGCTTTTATACAGAGGGGAAACCAAAATAACTCTGCCCTGCAATATGTTACTGATGGTTCCTTCCGAAGGAACAAAAGTCAAAAGAATCAACTACTTTACGACAGTAACCGAAAACGCGGGTCGTGCAACCTTTGCGGCAGCAGGTAAAACTGCTCAGAGTTTTGGGGGATTTTTGTACGACGGAGGCGATTTATATATCTTTTTGGAGCCTTTCAAACTTTACATCGGAAACACGTCTGTGGAACTCCCGGCACTTTCATATGTGAAGGTCAATTATGGGTGCGATGTGGAATATCACAACAGCGAGACAGATGAGGATGTTTTGATGGGCATAAATGATGTTGCGGTAACAGCACAGGGGCAGTCGGGATTTGTATTAAATCTTGGACTCGATGTTATTTATACGGATATAGGGGAGGCTTTGCTTTATTCTGCCGTTGATAAAATCGCGGTTATAGAAATGAATTAAGTTTACCAAGAAGGAAAAGCCATGAAGAAGATATGCTTCGGAGTGGGAGCCGTTATTATTGTGGGGCTCTTGTTCCTACAGACGAGATTCAATATTTTTTTCCAAATGGATAGAGATGGCTATGCCATTGAAGACAAATCCGTTTCGGCATTACTTATGAACGATCCCGATGAGGAACCTAAAGAAGGAGGTGCAGCCCTCTATTCTTTTGATGCGCTCGAGTATATTTACAACCGCGGCAGCTCCTACTACATGGGAGAAAACAAAAAAACAAAGATAGATATGAACTTCCCGTTCATCATTAACGGTGGTGCGGGAGTATGGTTTAGCGATGACAGAACAAAACTTTTTAATGTCGAATATGAAGAGTTTGCATCCTACAGGGGACTGTCTGTAACAGACAGAATATCCTTCAACCCGGATGGAAGCAGGGCAGCAGATGATGAATACCTTTTTGCCGGACTTCCTAACGGATTTTTTGTAACTCTTGACTCTTTTAGCGTAGATCAGGGTACGGTCAGAGAAGTACCCATGAACAGCGTTTTATATTTCACCGAGAAATACTTCACTTATTGCGAACTGACAGGTGAGGAGATGATTTACAAGGCATGTAAAGGCATGACCCCCGAGACTCTTCTTACTGTCGGCGATGAAGAGATTACGTATAAACAACTCTTAATAAACCTCGGAATCACCTACGATAAGACTGTGCCTTCCCCCGCTTCAAAAGAAGCAAATAACGAAATTATCGAGGAACCTGAGAACGAGGAATTAGAAGAGTTATTTATAGAAGAGGCAGAACCCGAGAAGGAGGAAGTCTCTAAGCCGGAGCGCGAAAAACCCCAACGCGACAAACGTTATAGCAGCATATTGTCCCCCTTAGAAACAGCTGCTTCCTCCGGCGCCAAATCCAGAAAGTCCTCACCAAGGGGCACCAAAGGCGTAAGACCGGACAACTTAAGACCGGACAAAACTCCCAAGGACGCTCCGGTGCCCCTTGTGCAGGATTATGTCAAACCCGAAGTCTTGGTTACGGGTGCGAGAGCAGGTGTGTACAGAGTGATGGCAGATGTTACTGTCAATGACCCTGCTTCCCGTATAGACAGGCTCAGAAAGGTTCAGTTTGAATTCTATGAGCAGCTCTCGAACGGAAAAGAGGAGCTGTCATACAGAAGTTATACTTCTGCTTCGGGAACGGTTACCGCAGGCGGAGGAAATATCAAACCGGATACGACTTACAGAATAAATGTGTATTTTACATATCGTAATGAGCATGATGAGAGAATTGTTGAATCTGTAGTATCAAATCTTTATGTTACTACAGGCTCTGTCTCATCGGTCGGAGAGATTACGATTAAAGAAGGAGTCGAGAACGGAATAACCTACAAGGATATTCCTTACTACTATGATAACTACGTTGAAATTACGAATGTGACATATGACAGATCTTCGACCGATGAAGAGGCGGTCTATGGTCTTGACCCCAAGAACATGATTCTTACGGTTACCAAGAACGGAGCATTTGGAAGTGATTATGTCACAAGTCTTGACGTATCGGATGTTACTGACTTTAAGAAAGGTACACTGGTCAAATTCAAATCTCTTCCGAATCTTGACTCAAAGAGTTCTTACACCTATGTGATAACCGGTAAGGACTACTTTGGAAATACACTTGTAATAAATAACAATACGGGTGCGTTTGACACATGTAAATCAAGACCTCAGGGTGTCCTTGAACTGACTGCCAATGTAATAGGAAAGACTGAATTTAAGTTTTCGATTACGGACCCTGATGCTGCTTCGGTTGCACCGGAAAACGAAGCACAGGCAATAAGGGATGTTTATCTTGTTGTAAGTACCAAGAAGCTTGAAAGATACTCCGAAGATTCAACCTTATGGGATGCTGCGCAGGCTTATATTGACAACAGCTGGGAGAGAGTCGGAATCAATACCGAGAATGAGGGTACGGTACACTTCGTTAAAAGACTTGATAACGACAAATACTCAGTCAATGAAGGAATGCTTACGGTTACCGATCAGGTAATCGAAGCAAACTGCCTTGATTTAAATCAGAGATACTATGTATATCTTCTGGCGGATTATGACCTTAACAATAAAAGGGGAGTAGTGCGCCATGGAGACATAGCGGCTATGGAGTTTAAAGCCGCAACGCTTTCATCATTAGGAAACATTTATATTGATGTCAATATCGCCAATGTTTATGCACACAGTGCAAACATTACATATACAATCAATGATGCCAAAACAAATGAAGTTCTCCAGGGGCTTCTTTCCGATGTGGTATTTCTTGTTGAAACCACAGAGGGAGACAATCCGGGGGTTCATTCGGGTATTGTTTTCGACGACGATGCCATGCATACCTTTACAGGTTACAACTCAGCCGGAAATAAGGATATTACGCCCGGAAGCGTAATGATGGACGGAAACTATTTTGACGGCGGAGACAACTTGCCTGATGGCCGCAAGGAAGACCTTGCAGGTTTTAAGGACCTCAAAAACAAAAACGTGGTTAACGGAGAGGTTCCTTATTATTTAAATAGCATGACGGACTATACCATAAGGCCCATAGTCTATGCTTATTACAACGGTAAAAAATATGAAATGAATGTTTCAATGACAAAGTCAGGCTTTAAGACACTTCGTGAGCCTGCCAAAGTCACGGTGACGGATGATTTGTTTGCTGCGGGGACACTTCGCTTCAAAGTTAAGATAGAAGACCCCGATGAAGCGATAACGGGTAATTCGGGTCATGTCGTAGTTCTTAACCTTTATGACAATAACCTAAATTTAACAAGGTCCATACGTGTGCCCAAGAATACGGATGAACCGTTATATTACGAGTTTACGGGACTCGATCCGTCAAAGGATTTCACGATGACATTTATAGCCGTCGAGTATAACGAAGGCTATGACAACAAAACCTTTGAATCAAACAAGGTTATATACAAGCATTTTGTAAACAGTTCAATCGATTTGACCGGAAGCATCAAGCTACTTAGCCTTGATAAGCTTACCGATGCCAGACTTACCGCGAAGACAAGGGTAATCATTAATGATAATGACCGTGTCTTAAACGGTACAATGGCTTACTATATTTCAGTTGAAAAGAACGGGGTCGATATAACGGATTCTTTCGATACCGAACTTACAACTGTTTCAAACTATGCATATGAAAACAACTCCAATGTTATAAAGACATTCTCTGACTGGAAAATTAACAAAGCGGATGACAACTACAAAATGACCTTGTTCGTTTATATAAACGAAAATAAGCTTATTCTTGATACTCTAGAGTTTAATGCAAGGGATGCGATTTTCGAGATTTCAAATGCCGAAGAGTTTATCGAAAAGATTAAAAAGAACCCTGACGCAAGGTTTGTGGTTACCGGAGACATTATCATGGATGAAGTGGATCTCGATGCAAACGGCAATGTTAAAGCAACCATACCAAGTGCAACAGTAACCGGGACTTTCAACGGAGAACTGGATTTCCAGGGATATAAGCTTCAGAAGAACAGTTATAAGAATGAAGCCGCTATCTTTTCAAATATAGGACCTAAGGCCGAAGTCAGAAATGCGGTCTTTGAGTTCTCGGATAAAACCAATACGCGTGAATACGATCACGGAATTCTGTGCAGACACAACTACGGTTACATACACGATATCTTTGTCCATTATACGGGCGGCTCAGGTACCAACAACATTTACTACGGCCTTGTGGCATCACGTAATGCGGCAAGCGGTGTGATAGAGCGCTTTGTAATAAAGAACGATCCTTCGGACGACTCATGTGTTTTCTCTGCAAGAAGTAACGCGGGACTTCTCGTGTACCTTAACGACGGTGTGATTCGAAACGGTTATGTCTACGGTTCGGATATCAACTCCGTAACCCAGACCACTTCTGCAGGTTCCGGAATCAATATTGGAGCAATTGCGGGATATCAGAATCCAAGAGGAAAGACGGAGAACGTATTCTCTCTTGTAAATGTGGTTGTATCAAGCCCCGATATGCATCCGTCAAGAACAAAGGATACACAGTATGGCGCTATCATAGGCTATTCCCAGGGTAACTGCTCGGATATGTACAGTATCGGTCAGTCGTTCTACAACACTTCCTATAACGGAATGATGTACGACAGCGATATTGTAGGCCCGGCTTTGGGTGTAAACACCGCAACTCAGTCACACGTTTATTACTGGAACGAAGGAAATGTAAAATACAGTAAATCCACCAAACAGATTCAGGTAGGACTGGAATCGCTTTATGATTACAGCTGGCAGGGAGAAGTACTTGGATCAGGCTTTAACGCTCAGCCTGTTGAGGTAGGTTTTTATCCTCAGGTTTATCTAAGTCCCGAACTTCCCGAGCAGGAGTATATTCCGCTACCCAATCGAAATATAGGAAGAATAGTGGAAGTACTCTCCACAGAGGTCGTTTATTACGGCGAAGAGGGTGACAATGCCATAGTTGAACTTCGCCTTAACAACCCCAGAAATGCCGCAATAAAAGCTGTTGAGATAGAAAACCTTGAAACGGAAATAATTGAAGACGAAACATACAAGACCACAATGCTTGACGGTTATACCACCATGTATATAAAGGTAAAAAATCCCGCCAGGTTTGTATCGATGTATGCGATAAAGAACCTTACCGTGTCTGTTGGAAACTCTACATCCGTCGTTCAAAGTGAAGCCCTTTTGGCGGTTGATTTCTACAGAATGATTACCGATACCGATGACTGGTATAACTATGTCGTTCTAAAGCCCGATGAGAATGCAAGACTTGCCAATGATATTGACTTTACAGGGGTTAATTATGACAAAATTCGCGTAACAGGCACCTACACAGGTAAACTTGACGGCGGAAGCGGAAAGGGCGGAAGCGAAAAGGAAGCTAATGCCACAAGACTCGGATATGCCTTAAAGAATATATCACTTACAGGAAGCGGATATAATCCTGTCGTGTTCGGAAGAGTGGATGGCTCAATATCGAACCTTGTGATAGAGAACTTCACGGCAAATGTATATAACAGAGATTATAACGGTTTTATCACATCGCTTTACGGCGAGCTTACCAATGTTCATACCATAGATGCGAAGATAACGGGAAGAACATACTTATCAACTCTTGTAAACTATGCTTACGGCGGCTCACTTATTCAAAACTGCAGCGCCACAAGGCCTGTGCTTACATACTCTGAGCCCCAAAACACCAATACAGAGGGTAAACTCGGTGCGATTGCGGCAAGGGCAGACGGATGCAGAATCGTTAACTGCTTTGCAAGAGAAGTCATTATCAATGCGACTGACTTAAGAACCTGTCTTGGCGCCGGCGGAATTGTCGGATACAGCGGCGCAGCGGTTCTTGAGAACCTTTATGCTACCGGAGACATCAATGTACGCGGTAACAACGTAGGAGGAATTGTCGGTTATCATACGGCAGGTTCAATCAGCAACATGATGACCAACATTATCTCCAGAGTCAACGTTACCAGTCAGCAGGATAATGTCGGCGGTATTGCAGGTGAAATCAATATAACCGAAGGTACAATCGCTGAGAGAAACAACATGTCCGGTGTTGCACTTGGAAACGTTATGTGTGAAAACACCGATTCGGATGATGTTTCCTATACAACAGGTTCCATGGCAGGTACAAGAAGTACCTTCTATGGTGCGGACTTCCAGCTCTACAACGGAATGTACGGTGCGAGGTTTGATGCTGACGGAATACTTATAACCGATTTGAGCTATTCAGGAGTTACCAAAGACTGCGATAAGAATACTTTCGGGCTTATTACCTATGAACAGGCAACAGATCCGGCGACCTATACAAGCAGCAGTCTCCTTGACATGAAGGCAGGAGCATACAACTACGGTAAAGTTTCCGAAGAGCATCTTCCGACTCTCTATTACTATGGAACCGGAATCACCATGCCTCTTCAGCCGGATACCGAATTAAGCCTTACCAAGTCCAAGAATAATCTTGTGAAGGTGACCGGTGTATTTGTCAATGAGACCGAGAGACGTATCACGTTAGAACTCGAAGGACCTGAAGGATACCGCATTACAGGCTATACCATAGATAAACTTGACACCGATTTTTACAACAATTTTAAGGCTTCATTCGGAAGTACAGGCGTTGCAAGACAGCCCATTGAATATAAGAGTGTTCAGAAGCACTTCCTTGACAGTTACATGCTTACCGAAATCCGGTATGAGTACGACGATGCAAACGGCAGGAAGATTACGGGACGCTCCGACTTTAAAAACGATCCCGTACGTATTCCTCTTATGCTTTTCGCAGAGATAGGAAGCGTAGAAGACTGGAACAAGTATATCTGTGATGAAACAGAATACGGTGCATATGAGAACTTTAGAATAATAAGAGACATTGATTTTGCGTCCGGTGCAAACTATACGAAGAATGCCAAAATCGGACGTCTCAGGGGATACCGAAAGGACGGAGGCACAGAGTCGATTCTTACGCTCAGTAACATCAACCTTACCGGCCCCAATGAGAACCTGATATTCAGACTTAATTCAGAGCTTTCCAATATCAGATTCAAAAACTGCAGTGTTAATACAAAGAGCAGAGACTGTATAGGACTTGTAGGAACTTCTTCGGGAGAGGTTTATGACATGGAGTTTAAGGATATTGTCATAAACAGTACCTCTGCGAACAACTTTATCGGACTTATCGGATATCAGAACGGAGGATGTATAGGCAAGTACGATCCCGCAGATCCCGACAAGGGAAAGATTGTTTTAAACAATATCACCATCGGAACGAATGCAACGACGGCCAGCCCTTATGCGGGAGGTATAACAGGCTACGCCAAGAGCAATACTAAATTTGAAAACATTGAAGCCTCGGGAGTCAGTGTATTCGGTAACGGATATGTTGGCGGAATCAGCGGAGGAGCAGGTAAAGCCAACTTCTTACATTTGGATTGCAAAGATTTTACTGTTACATCAAATGCGAATGCGAGAGTCGGAGGAATAGTAGGAAGCTTTGAACCCGGAAGAATATCAGGCAAAACAGGTTCATGGTTTGCGGATGTAAAACTATCCGGTACTGCTTCTGCGGACAC
>JAGACI010000034.1 GCA_017614185.1 Lachnospiraceae bacterium
AGCGTACTTGCAACCTATGCACAAAAGGGACTTCCTGCATTCGGAATCTACGGGAAAGATGTTCAGGATGCAGACGACACCGTTATACCTGAAGACGTAAAGACCAAACTTTTAAGATTTGCAAGAGCAGCAGTAGCTGCAGCTTCAATGAAGGATAAGTCATATCTTCAGATAGGTTCCCAGTGCATGGGAATCGGCGGTTCCATAATCAACCACGATTTCTTCGAGGAATACCTTGGAATGCGTGTTGAATCCGTTGACGAGGTTGAAATCCTTAGAAGAATGGATGAGCACATTTACAATGAGGACGAGTATCAGAAGGCTTTGGCCTGGATAAAGAAGTACTGCAGACAGGGATTCGACAAGAACCCGGACTTTGTTAAAAAGAGTGATGAGCAAAAGGGAAAAGACTGGGAGTTTACCGCCAAGATGGCTGTAATCATCGAAGATCTTTATCAGGGCAATCCCAATCTCCCCGAAGGCTGCGAAGAGGAAGCTGTAGGACACAATGCAATCTGCGGCGGCTTCCAGGGACAGCGTCAGTGGACGGATCACTGGCCAAACTGTGACTTCCCCGAGGCAATCCTTAACACATCATTTGACTGGAACGGAGCGAGAGAGCCCTTTATTCTTGCGACAGAGAACGATACTCTTAACGGCGCCGGCATGATGTTTATGAAGCTTTTAACCAACCGTCCACAGATGTTTGCCGATGTAAGAACATACTGGAGCGGCGGCGCGGTTAAGAGAGTAACAGGATATGACATTGAAGGCCATGCCAAAGATGCGGACGGTTTCATTCATCTTATAAACTCAGGTGCATGCTGTCTTGACGCCTGCGGTGAAGTTAAGGATGAAAACGGAAATGCCATCATGAAAGAGTGGTACAACGTTACCGAGAAAGACATGGAGACTATCATGGCAGCTACCGAGTGGTGCCCTGCCGACAACGGCTACTTCAGAGGCGCCGGATATTCCGGAAGATTTCTTACAAGAGCCGAGATGCCTGCAACAATGATCAGGCTTAACCTTGTGAAAAACTTAGGCCCCGTTTTGCAGATTGTGGAAGGATGGACAGTAAATCTTCCCGATGAAGTTTCGGATGTTCTTTGGAAGAGAACCGACTACACATGGCCCTGCACATGGTTTGCACCCCGCACGGACGGCGTAGAGGGCTCACCTTTTAAGAGCGCATATGACGTGATGAACAACTGGGGAGCCAACCACGGTGCAATAAGCTACGGACATATAGGAGCAGATCTTATCACCATGGCATCAATGCTTCGCATACCCGTTTGCATGCACAATGTAAGTCCTGATGACATCTATCGTCCTGCGGCATGGAATGCATTCGGAAGTGACAAAGAAGGCCAGGATTACAGAGCCTGCAAGGCTTACGGACCGCTCTACAAGACCATAAGATAATACTTTGCTTTATCGCAATACTTGAATGAAGACGGCATATTTGGTACAATTACCGAAACGGTTCACTATTTTGAGCGAACAAGTAAAAAGGGAAAGCGGGAATAATATGCCGGCAACAATCAGAGATATAAAAGAACAGACAGGATTATCACTTGCAACCATTTCCAAGTATTTGAACGGAGGAAATGTTCTACCTGAGAACAGGGTCAAGATAGAGGCTGCAATCAAGGACCTTCACTATGAAGTTAACGAGATTGCAAGAGGACTTGTAACCAACAAGACACGTACAATCGGTGTCCTCGTATTCTCAATCTCAAGCCCCTTCTCAGGGATGATTCTGCATCACGTGGGTGCGGCTTTACGTAAGAGCGGCTACGGTATGCTTATCGTAGACTCATGTGATGACGAAGAGATAGAAAGAAAGAATGTCAAATATCTTATAAGCAAGAAGGTAGACGGAATTATCGTTCTGCCTGTTGCTACAAAGGGAGATTTCCTTGCACCTGCAAGAAACGCGGGAATCCCCATCGTGCTTCTTGACCGTTCGCTTTCGGACGTATCATTTGACTGCGTAAGAATCGACAACAGGAAGTCAACTTACAATGCAATGCAGGAACTTATAAAAAGAAACCACAAGAAGATTGCGGTCATTGCTTCCGAAAGGGAATACACAGGCCGTGAGCGTTACGGCGGATTCATGGATGCGATGAGAGATGCAAATCTTGAGGTTCCCATCGAATACCAGGTAAGAGGAACACACTCCATTGCAAGCGGTTACAACGGAATGAAGAAGCTCCTTACACTTAAGGACAGACCCACCGCTGTATTCATGAGTAACTATGAGATTACTTTAGGAGCCATGCTTGCAATGAACGAGTCGGGCTTCCGCTCACCCGAAGATATTTCGCTTATCGGATTTGACGATCAGTTATTCTTCCACTTGTTACAGCCCCAGGTCTACATGGTGGAACAGCCCATGCAGGCGATGGGAGAGAAAGCGGTTGAGATGTTACTTAAGCGCATTAAGACCGATAACAAGGAAGAACCCATGGAGATTGCACTGGGTACCAGAATGCAAACCGGTAACTCAATTAAGACTTTGTAACTTATTCACGAAATTGACATCCATAAATTTGTCAGAGATTAACAAAACGTTTCACTTTTGTAAAAAACCTATTGACGTTCCCATGATTTAAAGCTATAGTGACATTGTGGACGGGGTCCGATGACCCCGGTTTTTTACGGGACAGAGCGAAACGTTTCGCTCTGAATGGATGAAAAGAATGAAAAAACAACTCTTGATGGGGATTGATATAGGGACTTCTGCGTGCAAAGTTGCCGTCTTTGATTTGAAGGGAAACGTCCTGGCACAATCCAACAAACCTTACAAAGTATACTATCCCAACCCCGGCTGGGCCGAGCAGGACCCTGACGAATGGTGGGATGCAATATGCCAAGGAATCCGAGAAATACTGGATTCTTCGACGATCGCTCCTGAGGAGATCGCCGGAATCGGAGTGGACGGACAGAGCTGGTCCGCGATTCCTGTTAACGCGAAAGGCGAGGTTCTTCACAGGACTCCTATCTGGATGGACACGAGAGCCAGAGAAATTTGCGACAGGACGAAACGTTTAGCGGGAGAGGACAGAATCTTCGATATCGCAGGCAACGATTTCCTTCCTTCATACTCCACTCCGAAGATGCTGTGGTTTAAAGAAAACAAGCCTTTGGTGTATGAAGACACGGCACTTTTCTTACAGTCCAACAGTTACATAGTATTTAAACTCACAGGCGAGATGAGCCAGGATTTGAGTCAGGGATACGGAATTCACTTCTTTGACATGGAAAAGCTTCAATACGATGAGGAGCTTGCCGATGAACTTGGCCTCTCAACCAAACTTGTACCAAGGTTATTTGGCTGTGATGAGATCGTGGGTGAGGTGACCCGCGAAGCATCCTCCTTAACCGGCCTCTTACCCGGCACTCCTGTTGTTGCAGGCGGTTTGGATGCAGCATGCGGAACGCTGGGGGCCGGTGTGTGTGCCACAGGCCAGACGCAGGAGCAAGGCGGACAGGCTGGAGGAATGAGCATCTGTACCGACCACGCTCTTTCACATAAGAAACTGATTTTAAGTCCTCACGTTGTACCCGGCAAATGGCTTTTGCAGGGCGGAACGGTAGGAGGCGGCGGAACCCTTAAGTGGTTTAAACAGGAATTCGGTCAGGGCTTAAGCTTTGATGAACTTACAAGAGAAGCTGAAGCGATATCCCCCGGTTCTGACGGAGTAGTCTTCCTTCCCTACATGGCAGGTGAGCGTTCTCCGATTTGGGATCCCGATGCGAAGGGTGTTTTTTACGGACTCTCATTTGATAAGACAAGGGGCCACATGATAAGGGCGATTCTCGAAGGCGTTGCATTCTCCTTACAGCATAACCTTCAGACAGCCGAGGAAACCGGAGCTGAAGTAAACATCCTTAATGCGATGGGCGGCTCGGCAAACTCTTACCTTTGGACTCAGATTAAGGCAGATGTAACGGGGCGGACAATTCAGGTTCCGGCATCCGATACCGCAACGACTCTCGGAGCCGCAATCCTTGCAGGAGTAGGCTGCGGACTTTACAGAGATTACGAGCAGGCTGTAACGAACACGATTCAGATTACAAGAGTTCAAAAGCCGATTACAGAAAATTATGAGAAGTATCAAAAGTGCATGGAGCTTTACTTAAAGCTTTATGAGGACCTTAAGGATACATTCAAAAAATATTAGTTCTAAGAAAAGAGGATTGAGATATGAAAGCCGGTGTAGTACATGCCAAAAACGACATTCGTTATGAGGAGATTGAGAAACCGCAAGCAGCTCCCGGAAAGGTTGTAATCAAAGTTAAATACACAGGAATCTGCGGATCGGACATTCCGAGAGTAAACGCAGATGCCTGCCACTACTTCCCGAACGTACTTGGACATGAGTTTTCCGGAACGGTTACCGAGATAGGCGAAGGCGTAACAACCTTAAAGGTCGGCGACAGAGTAGCGGGAATTCCCCTGGTACCCTGTATGCAATGTGAGGACTGCCAGAAAGGCAACTATTCACTCTGTAAGCATTACAGCTTCATAGGTTCAAGAGAATTCGGAAGCTATGCGGAATATGTCGCAGTTCCTGAGAGAAACGCAGTTAAGTTTGACAACGAAGTAAGCTTTGAAAAAGGTGCTTTCTTCGAACCCGCAACAGTCGCTCTTCACGGACTTAGGAGAGTCGATTACAAGGGGGGCAAAAACGTAGCAATCCTTGGCGGCGGCACAATCGGACTTATGACAGCCCAGTGGGCAAAGATTTTTGGAGCAAAGAGCGTAACAGTCTTCGACATCCTTGATGAGAGACTCGAGCTTGCGAAAAAGCTTGGCTGCGATTACGGAGTTAATTCAGGTAAAGACGACTTCATGGACCGCGTAAAAGAGATTACGGACGGCAGAGGTTTTGACTACGTATACGAGACAGCCGGCAACACAATAACAATGAAAATGGCATTTAAACTTGCCGCCAATAAAGCAGGGGTATGTTTCATCGGAACACCCACAAGGGATTTGTCCTTCACGGTTGAAGAGTGGGAGAACATGAACAGAAAAGAGTTCACACTCACAGGTTCATGGATGAGCTACTCGGCTCCCTTCCCCGGAGATGAATGGACACTTACATCTCACTATTTCAAAACAGGAGAGCTCAAATTCGATGAGTCATTCATCTTCAAAAAGATTCCGCTCTCCGAGATTGCTTCGGCATTCGAGATGTTCAAAACACCCGGAACGGTTAAAGGCAAGATTTTAATAGACAGCGAAAAGTAATACACGGAGGAAAATAAAATGGCAGTAGATCCCAAGAAAGTTCCACAGATAACACTCAATAACGGAGCAAAGGTTCCCTGCATGGGAATGGGAACATTCGGTTCCGACAGATTCACCGCCGAGGAAGTTTCAAATGCGGTTGCAGGCGCAATCAGAGCAGGTTACAGAATGTTTGACTGTGCGGCATGCTACGGAAACGAAGACCAGATCGGTGAAGTATTTAAAGCAGCATTTGATGAAGGTGTTGTAGAGAGAAAAGAAATGTATATCATGACCAAGGTCTGGAACGATATGCACAGAAGAGTTGAAGAGTCATGCAGAAAGTCAATCGCAGATTTGCAGTGCGATTACATTGACCTCTTCTTCATCCACTGGCCTTTCCCCAACTACCATGCACCTCATTGTACGGTAGATTCAAGAAACCCTGACTCAAAGCCTTTCTCAGTGGCAGAGTTCATGGATACATACAGACAGTGCGAGGAGCTCGTAAGAAAGGGATTAATAAGACACATCGGTCTTTCAAACATGACAATCCCCAAACTTGAGGCAGTAATCGACAAGTTCGAGATTCAGCCCGTTGCATGCGAGATGGAGCTTCACCCTTGCTTCCAGCAGCAGGAGCTTTTCGACTACCTCGTAGCACACAAGATTCAGCCTGTAGGCTTCATGCCTCTCGGTTCACCTCAGAGACCTGAGCGTGACATGGAAGCAGGAGACATCGCAGACATGCAGGTACCCGAGTTCAAGGCAATTGCTGAGGCTCACGGAGTACATCCCGCAATCATCTGCCTTAAGTGGGCGGTTCAGAGAGGACAGATTCCGATTCCTTTTTCTATTCACGAGATGGAATACACAAGCAACATCGAGTCAACTCTCACAGAGCCCCTTACAGCTGAGGAAATGGCAACAATCGCTACACTTGAAAAGAATAATCGCCTCGTTAAGGGCCAGGTATTCCTTTGGGAAGGTGCCACAGACTGGCATGACCTTTGGGATGAGGACGGATTCATCGTTGACTGTCCCGATGCCTAAATCTTGAAAATGGAGGGTTGCGTAAGATGGACGCAATGAGAGAAATGCTTGCAAAAAGGCAGAAAGGAATGAAATACGCAGGTATCCCTTCCTTCTGTACGGCTTCCGATCTTGTAATCGAAGCGTGCTTAAAGCAGGCAATGAGATTTGATGATTATGTACTTGTCGAGGCTACAGCCAATCAGGTTAACCAGTTCGGCGGTTACACCGGCATGAAGCCCGCAGACTACAGAGATTTTGTCTATGGTATTGCAGACAATATCGGATTCCCGAGAGAAAGAATCATCCTTGGCGGTGATCACTTAGGACCTCTTACATGGCAGAACGAGCCTGAAGAGGAAGCAATGAAAAAGTCGGTAGAACTTGTAAAACTCTTCGTACTTGCAGGATTTAAGAAAATCCACCTTGACACAAGCATGAGAGTGGCCGACGACCCCAGAGATGAAATGCTTTCGGATGAAACAATCGCAAGAAGAGGCGCAATGCTTTATGAAGCCTGCGAAGAAGCTTATCAGGAGCTTTTAAAGAAAAACCCCAATGAGGAGCGCCCCGCTTACATTATAGGAAGCGAGGTTCCGATTCCCGGAGGAGCGCAGGAAGCAGAGGATTCAATAAGCGTAACAAAGCCCGAAGCGGTTGAAAAAACACTTTCGGTTTACAAAGAGCAGTTTGAGAAGAGGGGATTAAACGACGCGTTCGACAACATCATCGGTATCGTGGTTCAGCCCGGCGTAGAGTTTGGCGATGAGGACGTGTTCCACTACGACAGAACCAATGCCGCAAAGCTTACCGAAGCGATGAAAAAGCACGGAAACGTCGTACTTGAAGGCCACTCAACAGACTATCAGCCTCCCCAGTGCTTAAAAGAAATGGTAGAAGACGGAATCGCAATCTTAAAGGTTGGTCCCGCACTTACTTTTTCACTTAGAGAAGGACTTTTTGCTCTCTCCATGATGGAAAAAGCACTTGTCCCCGAAGACAAGCAGGCAAGATTTATCGAAGTTATGGAAGAGACAATGATGAAGAACCCCGGAAACTGGCAGAAGCACTATCACGGAAGTGCCAGAGATCTCGCATTCAAGAGAAAATACAGCTTCTCCGACAGATGCAGATACTACTTCGCACAGCCCGAGATGAAAGCAGCAATCGAAAAGCTTTTCACAAACATGGAAAACGTTGAGATTCCTCTCGGAATGCTTCGTCAGTACATGCCGCTTCAGTACATAAAGGTAAGGGACGGAGTTTTGACAACGAATCCCCGAGACCTCGTTGAAGACTGTGTTGTACACCTCGTTGAGGATTACAACTACGCGACAAAGCTTAACTACATGATCAGCGACGCGTTCTACTGTTAGGGTCGGCAAATTTGGGAGGAATACAGTTTTGATTTTGAAAAAGATAAAAGAGAATCCGATAGTCAAAAAACTCGGATTCAACAGGATAGTTCTTACAGGTGTTCTAATCCTTATGTACGTGGTACTAAGCATGCTTGTTGATAACTTCGCAGGTATGCCCCGTATAATGAGTGCCTTAAACTACGCATACTTCCTTGGTTTCTTATCACTCGGCGTAACCTTCGTAATCGCAACGGGAGGAATCGATTTCTCAATCGGACCGGTAATGTTCTGTTGCGCACTGGTTTCGGGTTACTGCCTTACAAGCATCGGAGTTCCGATGGCTCTCTCCCTTGTGATAAGCCTCTTCGTGGGTATGGTATTCGGAACCTTTAACGGCTACCTCGTAGCTTACTGGAAAGTACCTCCGTTCATCGTATCGATGGCGAGTATGAATATCGCCAAAGGTGTTGCGAGCGTATTTACCAAGACTCAGTCGGTAAGCTGGCCTCAGGCAGCCAAAGGCGGATGGTTTAGAAACCTTGTAAAAGTTGGAAAAGTTCCCGTTGGTGTAATCATATTTTTCCTTGTGGCAGCAATCTGCTACATCATCCTAAACCACACCAAGGCGGGAAGATACATGTTAAGCCTCGGAAGCAACCGTGAGGCGGTAAGACTTTCAGGCGTAAACATCAAAAAATGGGAAATGCTTGCCTACATGATCTGCGGAATCTTAGTCGGAATCGCAGCAATCTACTTCGTAGGCGCATATACAACGGTTCAGCCCGGATACGGCGATCAGTACAATAACGAAGCAATCGCGGGATGTGTAATGGGCGGAACCTCTATGGCGGGCGGACTTGCCTCCATAGGCGGAACTGTAATCGGCGTATTTATCATCGCTCTTTTGCAGGAAGGTATTCTTGCCCTTGGATTTACCAAGGATTATCAGCTGATTATTACAGGCATCATCGTAATCGTTGCGGTTTATGCCGATGTAATGGCCAGACGCAGAAAGAACTGATGGAGGGAAACATGGGCGAAGTAATACTGGAGATGAAACAAATTGATAAATCCTTCCCCGGTGTGCATGCGTTAAACAAAGTCGACTTCAACGTGAAGCGAGGCGAAGTACACGCACTTATGGGTGAGAACGGTGCCGGTAAATCTACACTTATGAAGGTCCTTACGGGAATCTACACCAAGGACTCCGGCTCCATCATATATGAAGGAAAAGAGGTTGAGTTCCACGGCGCGAGAGAAGCGCAGGACGCAGGTGTCGTAATCGTACACCAGGAGCTTAACATGGTGGGCCACTTAACAGTTGCCCAGAACATTTTCATCGGACGTGAGTTCAAAAAAGGAATCCGTATCGATGACAAAAAGATGAATGAGGAAGCGGCAAAGCTCTTCGCAAGATTAAACATTGAGATTGACCCCACAGCGACAATGAGCGAACTGACCGTTGGTAAGCAGCAGATGTGTGAGATAGCCAAAGCGATTTCGCACGACGCAAAGGTAATCGTTTTTGACGAGCCTTCGGCTGCACTTACCGAATCCGAAATTCAGGACTTATTTAAGATCATAAGAGATTTAAGAGACCAGCAGCTTGCAATCGTTTATATCTCGCACCGTATGGATGAGATTAAGGTCATCACCGACAGAGTAACAGTCATGAGAGACGGCTGCTACGTAGGAACTCTCGTAACAAAGGATTGCACCAAGGACGACATCGTAAACATGATGGTAGGCCGTGTAATCTACGAGGAGCCTAAGACCAAGAGCATGGTAGAAGAGAATGCTCCGGTTGTTCTGAAAGTCGAGCACCTTAACGCAGGCAAGATGGTTCAGGATGTAAGCTTCGAGCTCCATAAGGGCGAAATCTTAGGATTCTCTGGCCTTATGGGTGCAGGAAGAACAGAGACCGCAAGAGCGATTTTTGGAGCGGATCCCAAGGAGAGCGGCGACATCTACGTAAACGGAAAGCTTGTTAATATTCAAAGCCCCGAGGATGCCGTTAAAGTCGGAATCGGATACCTCTCGGAGGACAGAAAGCGTTACGGAATCGTAGTCCAGAAGACAGTAGCCGAGAATACGACGATGGCGAATCTTTCAAACTTCATGAAGGGACTCTTTATCGATAAGAGAAAAGAGAAAAAGGAAGCCTTAAAGTTTGTTGATTCACTCGCTACAAAGACTCCGAGCGTAGATCAGCTTGTTGTAAACCTTTCAGGCGGTAACCAGCAAAAGGTCGTAATCGCAAAGTGGCTTTGCAAAAACTGCGACATCCTTATATTCGATGAGCCCACAAGAGGTATCGATGTAGGCGCCAAGAACGAAATCTACAAGCTCATGAACAAGCTTGCTTCCGAAGGCAAATCAATCATAATGATTTCTTCTGAAATGACTGAGATTTTAAGAATGAGTGACAGAATCGTGGTTATGTGTGAAGGCAAGAAGACCGGTGAACTTAAGATTGAGGACACCACACAGGAAAAGATCATGAACCTGGCCACAAGGGATATAGGTTAGGAGGAGGAATCATGGAAAAGAAAAAATTTGCTTCAAAGCTTTTAAGGCAGGAAGTAATAGTGCTCATCGTAGTAATCGCACTTTTAATCTTCTTCTGCCTTGCAAGCCCGAGCTTCAGAAAATATACGACTATCCTCACAATCATGGATTATTCGTACTACATAGTTCTGATGGCCATCGGCGTTTCCTTCCCGCTTATAACGGGAGGCGTTGATCTTTCAATCGGCACCGGGTTAGTCTGCTACTCCCTTGCAGGCGGCTATTTGATAGTTCACTGCGGATGGCCCACAGGACTTGCGATGGTGGTTTCGGTTCTCTTTGGTACCGCAATCGGATTCTTAAACGGAATCTTAATCGGTGTAATGGACCTGCCTCCATTCCTTGCAACACTTTGCACCTGCATGTTAACGAGAGGTCTCGGATCGATCTGTTCCAAAAACTTCGGTATTTCATGGCCTACACAGGGCCAGGAAGGCAGCTGGTTTAGAAACATCTTTAAGTTGACTGTCGGCGAAACGAAGATTCCTCTCGGATTTGTCTGGGTATTGATTCTGGCACTGATTATGCACTTTGTGCTTAACCACACGAGAATCGGCCGATACACAATCGCAATCGGAAGTAACAAGGAAGCAGCGATTCTTTCGGGAATCAATGTCAAGAAGTATCACATAATGGCCTACACAATTTCAGGTCTCTTTGCGGCACTTGCTTCAATCGCTTACTCAGCCGTTTTTGCAACGGTACTTCCGGGAACCGGCGCAGGCTTCGAACTTGAAGCTATCGGCGGCGCAATCATCGGCGGTGTGTCAGCTACAGGCGGCGCGGGTTCAATCATCGGAACATTTATCGGTGTATTCGTTATCTGCTTACTCAAGACCGGTCTTCCTTTTATCGGGTTACAGGCAAACTGGCAGCAGATAGTTACGGGCTTCGTTCTCATCGGCTCTGTAATGGTTGACATCATAAAGAAGAGAAAAATGGCAAAAAAATAAACAGATGTGTACTGCAATGCAGTTCATATAGAAAAAACAACAGAAGGGATATTTTTTCTAAAGGAGGAAAAAAATGAAGAAAAAAGTTTTAGCAACAATCATGTGTGCAGCTATGGTTGCAACAATGCTTGCAGGATGTGGCGGATCAACAGCAGATTCATCAGCAGCTCCCGCTAAGGAAGAGGCATCAGCTCCCGCAAAGACCGAGGAAGCAGCTCCCGCAGCAAGCGAGTCAGCAGGCGAACTCAATTTCAAGATCGTAGTAAAGAGCTTCCAGTCATCATACTGGCAGGCAGCAGTTACCGGTGTTAACCAGGCAGCAGAAGAGCTCGGCGTAAAAGTTGAGTGTAACGGACCTAACGCTGAGTCTGATATCGCAGATCAGGTTAACATGCTTACAAACTACATCAACGGCGCTCCCGACGGAATCGGCCTTGCAGCTTGTGACCAGAGTGCATGTCTTGACGCTTTACAGATGGCAAAAGACGCAGGTATCCCCGTTGTATGTTTCGACTCAGGATGTCCTGATGCTCCCGAAGGATCAGTTCTTTCCACAATCGCTACAGACAACTACGGCGCAGGCGCTACAGCTGCTGAGAACCTTTACGCAGCACTTAAGGACACCATCGCAAGTGCATCTGCACCTGTAAGAGTTGGTGAGGTTAACCAGGAGTCAACTTCTGAGTCCATCACAATGCGTGGTCTCGGATTCATCGATAAGTTCACAGAGCTTGCTTCTGCAGACGGCAAGAAGGTTGCAGTTGTTGGTAACGAGTTCTATGTAAACGGCGCTAAGGATAAGGGCGACGAGGCTTCAGCAGACATCATCATCGAAGTAGCAGTTCCTGCACAGACAACAGTTGAGCTCTGCGCAACAGAGGCATCAGCTATCATGAACAAGTCAGACGTTATCGGTATCTTCGGTTCAAACCAGGTTGCAGCAGAAGGTATCCTTTCAGCTAATGAGAACCTTAACAAGCTCGGAACAGAAGCCGGAACAACAATCCTTGCAGCAGGTTTCGATGCAGGTTCTGTTATTAAGCAGGCTATCAAGGACGGCAAGATGTTCGGTGCTGTTACACAGTCTCCTCTCGCTCTGGGAAGAACAACAGTTGAGACTCTTTACAAGATCGCTAACGGTGAGACAGTTTCCGATATCGCAACAGACGGATACTGGTATGACAGTTCCAACATGGATTCACCCGACATCGCTCCCAACCTTTATGACTAAGTTACGGAC
>JAGACI010000035.1 GCA_017614185.1 Lachnospiraceae bacterium
TCATCATGCACTGAAGAGTGGACCGGAGACGGATGCCCCAAGTTAGTAAATGAGTTAAAAAGAAGAGGCGTTACGCCTTACCTTGTTTGCGACGAAGGCGGCGGAATAATAACAACGCCTGTCGGAGGCGTTAACGGAAACTTCGCAATGGTCGGAGTCTTTGAGAAGGGCAAAGCAGATGTTAAGTTTACCGCAAAGAGTAACGGAGGACATGCATCGGCTCCCAAAGCCAACACGCCTATCGCAAGGCTTTCTGCCTTTGTAAATGAAGTGGAGACTAAGAAACCCTTTAAGAAGAAGATGCTTCCGGAAGTAAAGTCAATGTTTGAACGACTTGCTCCTTATGCAAGCTTTCCTTTAAAGTTTGTCTTTTTAAATCTATGGCTCTTTAAACCTGTAATGCTTAAGGTTATGCCTCTTATCTCAGCACAGGCGGGAGCGATGCTTCAGACGACAATTGCTTTTACAATGCAAAAGGGGTCTGACGCTTATAACGTTCTTCCACAGGAGGCAACTCTTGGAGCCAACATGCGCTTTATCCCTCACCAGGGAATGGATGAGAGCTTAGATATCATTAAAAACCTTGCCGCAAAGCATGACCTTACGGTAGAAGTAATGCATGCAAGCGACTATTCAAAGTCAGTTGATATAAACGGTGAGGGATTTAAACTTATTGAAAAAACTATAGGGGAAACCTTTAAGGGCCTTCCCGTAAGCCCTTATGTAATGACAGGGGCTACCGATGCAAAGAATTATGAAGTAATATGTAATCAGGTGGTGAGGTTTGCACCTGTAATATATGGTCCCGAGCAGATGGCAGGAATGCACGGACTTAACGAAAACATTGAATACAACTGCCTGTCTGGATGTGTGGACTTTTATAAGAATTTAATCAGAAATATGAAATAAATCGGGAGAGTAAAGTTATATAAGGGTAATGCAACTTTAGTGTTTGATGTATTCAAATGGGAGGTTACATTATGGCCGAAAAGTTACTTAAAGCTGCTATGGGCGGCACGATTCCAACAGGCCTGCCTGGTGGATTCTTTATCTATGATGCAGACGGCAATGAGAAGATTCTTTTTGCCGAGCCTAACATTATAGAGCTCTACGGATGTGATGACTTTGATGACTTCATGAAGCTTACGGGCGGAACCTTTAAAGGTATGGTTCACCCCGAAGACTACAGGAAGATTCAGAATCAGATTCAGGCACAGACCATGTTTGGCGAGAGAAGGCACGACTATGTCCGCTACCGTATCACCACCAAGCAGGGCGAAGAACGCTATGTCGAAGACTTCGGGCATCTCCTTCACTGGAGAGACGGCAAGAGCTTTTTCTATGTGTTCATTGTTGACGTTGACCAGAACGAGTTCTTAAACCGCAACAGAAATTCATTCGCCGAAGCGGAAATTCTTTCCGGAGACAAAGAGACCGATTCTCTGACCGGCCTTTTTACAATGCCGATTTTCTATCAGCGTGTTCAGATGATTCTAAGTTCTCCTCAGGGAAGACGAAGCAGTATTTCTATTATTCACTTTGATATTCCAAACTTTAAACTTTTTAATGAACGATACGGCTTTAAGCTTGGCGACGAGCTTCTTTGCGATATGGCTGATGCCATCACGGAAGCTTTTAACGGAAGCACGGTTGCAAGATTTTCCGATGATCACTTCGTTGTGTGCAGCTCCTTCGAGAGAGCCGAGGTACTAAAGGGAGTTGAGCAGGTTTATAAGAAGATGCTTATGACCGATGACTCCAACAAGAAGACAAGGATTAAGGCCGGCATCTACTTTATTGATGACAGAATAAGCGAGGTGGGCCTTGCCTGTGACCATGCAAGACTTGCCTGCAACAGTATAAAGAACAGACATGATATCTATTACTGCGTCTACGATGAGATGCTAAGAGAAGGCCTTCGTAAGCAACAGTACGTTGTCGATCACATCGAGGAAGCCATTGAAAAAGAGTACATAAAGGTGTACTACCAGCCGGTTATCCGCGTTAAAAGCGGAGAAATCTGCGGCTATGAGGCCTTGGTTCGCTGGATTGATCCTACGGTTGGAATGTTATCGCCAGGTGAATTCATAGAAACTCTTGAAAACTTCCACCTTATTCACCTTGTAGACAAGTTTGTGATAGACAGAGTATGCAAGGACTACAAGGCTCTTAAAGAAGCCGGTGAACCCGTAGTTCCCGTTTCCATCAACATTTCAAGGCGTGACTTTGAGCTTTGCGATATTTTCGGAATCCTTGAAAAAACAAGAATGGACTACGGCTTGCCAAGAGAGATGATTGATATCGAGATTACGGAGTCAGCCCTTAACGATAACGTTGGCTATATCAAACTTGAGTGCGACCAGATGAGAAACCTTGGATATAAGATCTGGCTTGATGACTTCGGAAGCGGATACTCATCACTCAATACTCTTGCCAATTATAGCTTTGATGTCCTTAAACTTGACCTGGTATTCCTTAAAAACTATGACAAGAACCCTAAGACCAGGATGCTTATGGAGTTTATCATAACAGGTGCAAGGGCAATGGGACTTGCTCCTTTATGCGAGGGCGTTGAGAGTGAAGAGCATTATGCATTTTTAAAGAAGGTAAAGTGCGAGAGAGCACAGGGGTATTTCTTTGGAAAACCGATGCCTCTTGATGAGAGCAGAGCCTTTACCAAAGGCAAAGGAATGGAGTGGGAAGATATTTCAAAAGTTATCACTTCGAAGATAAAATAATGGTGTATAATAGGATGCGGCGAGGAAATCGCCGCATCATTTTTTTTGTGAAAGAGGGAATAAGAAATGACTTTACAAGAGTTAAGAGCCGAGTATCCTTACCTTTACGATACTCATGTTCATACAGCCGAATCGAGCAAATGCGCAAGTTCACTTGCAGCAGATATGGCAAGAGCCTATAAGGAAGCAGGATATGCAGGAATCATGATATCCGACCACAACTGGGGCGGAAACACAACAGTTGACCCAAACCTCCCCTGGGAAGAGTGGATTGATAAATTCTTTGAAGGATATTATCACGCAAAGGAAGAAGGAGACAGGATTGGCCTTCCCGTTTACTTAAGCATAGAGGCAACACTTCATGGTGGCCACGACTTCTTGCTTTACGGTTTTACAATTGACTGGATGAAGAAGCACCCCGAGTTTAGAACCATTGATGTTCCTGAACTTTGCGACCTTATCCATTCGGTAGGCGGCATGGTTATCCAGGCTCATCCTTACAGGGAAGCCCATTATATCAAAGAAATATGCACGTATGAGAAGTACGTCGACGGAATAGAGATGTTTAACGCAGGTCACTTATCCGATGACCCCGCAGACGATAAGAGCATTTGGAACGATAAGGCAGTAAAGCTTGCCAATGACAATAACCTTCCCGGAACCGCAGGAAGCGACCAGCACAGTACCGACTTATCCATGGGAGGCACGGCATTTAAGACTCCCCTTAAGGA
>JAGACI010000036.1 GCA_017614185.1 Lachnospiraceae bacterium
AGTCCCGTTATTACCTGCCAGTGTATAAGAGTTCCCGTTTTAAACGGACATACAGCTGCTGTATTTGTTAAGTTTAAAAAGAAACCCACCAAAGAACAGCTTATCGAGAAACTTGTAACCTTTAAGGGGGCTCCTCAGGAACTTAATCTTCCCAGCGCTCCTAAGCAGTTCATCCAGTATCTTGAAGAGGATAACAGACCTCAGGTTGCTTTGGACGTTAACTACGAAAACGGTATGGGCGTTTCTGTAGGCCGACTCAGAGAGGATACGGTTTATGACTGGAAGTTTGTCGGACTTTCACATAACACTGTAAGAGGTGCCGCAGGCGGAGCGGTTTTATGTGCAGAACTTCTTAAAGCACAGGGATATATCACAGCTAAGTAATAAATTAAACTTTTGGAGGCATTTTATTCGATGGATGAGATTCGCTATAAGCTTGAATTATTAAAGGCGATGAATCAGAAGATCACAGAGACTGAGCGTATGTACAGCATGATCTGTGAGACATCGAATAATGCCTTCTTTTATTACAATTATCAAACTAAGCAGCTCAACATCTTAGGCAGATGGAGTGATTTCTTTGAGTGCGAACTTAAAGATATCAGAGATTTGCCTAAGTGGGTTAATTGTGTCGATGAACCCTACCGAGCTGCTTTTTCTGATTTCTTGAACATTGAGAAAGACGGAAAACTTGATGATATCATGCAGGCGACTGTTAAAGGTGGAAAGAAGTGGATTGAAATGCAGTGTTCAATCAACTACAACTCCGTTGGCCGTCCCATGGATAAAGTAGTCAGGGTTAAAGATATTACAAGCCTTAAGAAGAAAAACGATGAGCTTTCATTCATGGCCTACTATGATGCATTGTCAGGCCTATATAACCGTAACTATTTTGTAAAAAAACTTAAAGAGTTTGTTGATAAAGCGGAAAGATGCAATTCTGTAGTCAGTGTTATGATTATCGATATCGATGACTTCAGAAAGATTAACGACGGTATCGGCCTTCTTGTCGGTGATGATTTGTTACAGCAGTTTGGACAGTTCTTAAAGAGCCTTTGCAATGACAATATTATTGCCGGACACTTTAATTCGGATCTTTTCTGTGTTGCTATTTATGACCCTTGCGGTGTGAGAAGTGTTGAGGCTGTTCATACTGCTTTGAGGGAACGATTAAAAGAAGGCTTTACCCTTCTTGACGGACAAAAGATAAACATTACGGTATCTGTCGGTGTTGTTGAGTATCCCGAAGCTGCGTCTACGGAGCTTGAACTCATCAACTGTGCGGAAATCGTTATGTTTAAATCAAAGCATCGCGGTAAAGATACAATTTCTTACTATGATGCGAGAATTCTAAATGACTTTATAGAGACTGTAACACTTGAGAATAAGCTTAAATCTGCACTGTTTTCACAGAGCTTTTTCATGTATTATCAGCCACAGTTTTACTCGGATTCCAAGAAGATAAGAGGCGTTGAGGCTCTTATAAGATGGAAGGACAGCGACGGAAGAATGATTTCTCCGGCTCATTTCATTCCGATTGCCGAACAAAGCGGAATCATAGTTCCGATTGGCGACTGGGTAATGGAAGAGAGTGTTAAAACATTCGCTTCCTGGAGAGAAAAATATGGCTGTGATCTGATTCTGTCAATTAACATCTCGGCTATTCAGTACAAAAAGGACGATTTTGTTGACAAAATCCTGGCTGTACTTAAGAAATATGATGTTCCAAGCAAAAATGTCGAACTGGAAATCACAGAAAGCGTATTGATTGATAACTTTGAAAATGTCAAAGTTAAACTTTTGATTCTAAGGGAGTATGGAATAAGGGTTGCGCTTGATGACTTCGGGACCGGCTTCTCATCGATGTCCTATCTTAACGGACTTCCGATTGACACGTTGAAGATAGATAAAACATTTATCGACAATGTTGTAGAGGATGAGTCGAGCAAGATTATTACCGGATCCATGATAGATATGGTCAATAAACTCGGTTATGAAACAATAGCCGAGGGCGTTGAGACCGAAGAGCAATATCAATACCTTAAGGATATCGGCTGTGAAGTAATTCAAGGCTATCTTTTTTCAAAGCCCATTCCGGGGGAGAAAGTAGAGGAATTGTTGGATGTTTCTTGGGAGAACTAGCGAATTAAACTATCTGAACAAAAAGTTTCAGACTAAGGGGAGTGCAATCGTTGTGGTTTATGGTCAGAGATTTGTCGGAAGACATGCTCTGATTGCCGAGTTTACCAAAAATCTCAAGTCCAAAACTCTTATTGCAAGAGCTGCGTCAGGTCGAGAGAACAGATATCTTTGGGGAAATGAAGTAAAGACTCCTCAGAGCAAACTTCCCGAATACCCTGAATATGCTGAGATTTTCAAAGAGTGTTTTGAATACAGCGAAGAGAAGAGAGTTTTGATTATTGATGAATTCCAGAACGTTGTTAAGGGTGACCCCGGATTCATGAAGGCTCTTGTAGATTATGTTTTTAACAATAATAAGAGCGGCGACCTGCTTGTTATTCTTTCTTCGCGTTCTATCGGATTTGTCGAGAGCGGACTTGTCGACCGAGTTGGTCAATATGCTTTGAGAATCGGCGGATTCTTAAAGGTTAGAGAATTAAAATATGAGGATATGAGAAGGTTTATGCCTTCTTATACAAGAAAAGAAACCATGGAAATGTATGCGATTCTTGGAGGTTTTCCCGGACTTTGGAAGCATCTTGATCCATACAAGACCGTAAAAGAGAATATCAATGAGGTTATTCTAAGACCCGAAGGTTTCTTTATGACAGAGGCTGTCAGACTTGTTGAACTTGATCTTCGTGAAGTCTATGTTTATAACGCAATTCTTTGCTCACTTGCCCAGGGCAAAAACAAGTTAAACAATCTTCACGCCCATACAGATTTTTCAAGGGCAAAGCTTTCTGTTTATATCAAGAACTTAATGGAACTTGAACTTGTAGAGAAGGCTTTCAGTGTAGATAC
>JAGACI010000231.1 GCA_017614185.1 Lachnospiraceae bacterium
CCCGCTATGGTTTCCATATCGGTTAGACCTGAAAGATTTTCCCATGACATTATTAAAGAGAGTGGGGAATTTGTAATAAATCTTGTCAATGAGGATCTGGTAAGAAAGTGTGACTGGTGTGGCGTGAAATCAGGTAAGGATGTCGACAAGTTTAAAGAGCAGAAACTGACAGAGTATGTCTCGGAATATATGAATGTGCCTGCCATAGCCGAAAGCCCCGTGAATATTTACTGTAAAGTAAAGGACATAATACCGCTTGGAACACATGATATGTTTTTTGGTGAGGTGGTAGGGGTAACTGTTGATGAATCCTATATGGATGAGAATGGAAGATTCGATTTGGAATCTACCAAGCTTATCACCTATTCACATGGAGAATACTTTGCTCTTGGCGACAAGCTTGGCAAATTCGGTTATTCGGTCAAAAAGAAAAAATAGAATCAGATTTTCAAAGTAGTCTGATATACTTCGTTCATTGCGTTATTTGCAAGCTCGACATTTTCCTTATTCTTTCGAACGGTTTCTATTACATCGTCGGTACTTGCCGTAACTTCCTCGGCTACTGCAAAGAGCTGACCTATGGCATCAACGATTCCCTGGTTGGATACCTGGAGATTATCTATTGATGAATCGATTCCCTTAATGTGCTCGGCAAGGGTAAGCATATCGGACTCAATGGAGCCGAATCCGTTTTCAACACTTGAAATAATGTCTTCCTGGGCTTTGGCCTTTTCTACGGAACGTGATACAGCATCAGAGGCTTCATTTGATTCCTCTTCGAGGGAGAGAATGATGTTTCTGATGTTTTCTGTAGACTCTTTGGTCTGAAGTGAAAGGTCACGAATCTGCTCGGCAACGACTGCAAAGCTCTTGCCCTGCTCACCGGCTCTGGCTGCTTCAATTGAAGCGTTGAGAGCGAGGAGATTGGTTCTTCCGGAAATCTCTTCGATAGCGTTTACAACTTCCTGCATTGCAAGGGTTTTGTCTTTAAGCTTTTGCATTGCAAGAGTAACATCATTATTGATTTCACTGATTTCTGTGGAAACTCCTGCAAGGGAGCGAACCTCTTCATTGCCGCTTATAACTTCGTGTTTAACCTTGCGGGCAATGTCAATCATTTCTTTGGAACGTCCTGAAGTTTCTTCAATGAGAGTCTTGATTGTATCTGTCATTGAGTTCTGCTTTTCAACAGACTCACAGGTGAGTTTTGTGCCTTCGGCGACATTGGTTACTGCAAGAGATATGTTTTCGGAGTCCTGCTCAATCTCTTTAAGCCTTGTTGTAATGTCTTCGGTACCGGTCTTAACGGCTCCTATAACATCCTGAAGGGATGACATGGTCTCGGCCTGTTTGCCAACCTCATCATCAATTGTTCCGAAGATATCATCATTATATCTCTCTGTTAAGATCGAAATGGTAAGAGCGGCACCTGCGAAAAGTGCGTTAAATGCCATGCCGGCAATAACAGAGGTTGCATCGGTGCCTGATGAAAGGCTTGTGAGCAGATCACCGGCTCTTGTCAGAGTGCCGAAAACAAGAATATATATAGCGGGAACTCTCATTATCTTTTTGTCATAAAGAAGGAACAGTGACAAAACAAGAGAGTAGTTGATGAAAGCAAAGAATGCGTTTCCTGTTAAGAGATCACCCAATGTGAACTCAAGAATAACTGTAGAGGCAAGGGCCCATGAACATGTCTTGACAGGTGCTTTCAAAAGATAGATAAGAATGCAGTCAATGATGCATGCAATGCCTAATACAGCCATACTGATGTATTGTACAATCGGTGCATCGATAACGATGGTACTTGGTTCATATCCTGCCATGACTTCAGTCAATATGCACACGGCAATACAGAATATAACAATAATGCGGCATGATTTGCGGATACGGTTGTCTTTGTCCGCGTAAATACGTGTTTTTTCCATGTTTATCTCCCAATCCAATAAAGTTCGTGAATGTAAATTCACGACATCTATATTTTACCACAAAATACATAAAAGCAGAATGTAAAAAGAAATGGTATAAACTATGATAAAATATAACAAGATATAAGTTTTGATATGTAATACAATCAGTAGAGACATATGAAGAGGAACGGCATTAACTCATTTGGAGGGCAAACAAATGGAAAAATCAAAAGTTTACTTTACTGACTTTAGAACAGGACTTGGCGTAAGCCTTACTGCAAAGCTTCAAAAGCTTATAAAACTTGCCGGAATCGGCAATATTGATATGGACAATAAGTTCGTAGCAATCAAAATGCATTTCGGTGAACTTGGAAACCTTGCTTTTTTAAGGCCCAACTATGCGAAGGCTGTAGCGGATGTGGTTAAGGAACTTGGTGGAATGCCTTTTTTGACCGACTGTAATACTTTGTATCCCGGAAGCAGGAAACATGCTCTTGAACACCTGGATTGTGCCAATATTAACGGATTTAATACAGTTACCACAGGATGTCAGATTATTATTGCGGATGGCCTAAGAGGAACTGATGACATAGCCGTTCCTGTTCCAAACGGAGAATATTGTAAGGAAGCATATATAGGGCGTGCAGTAATGGACGCAGATATTGTTATATCCCTTAACCATTTCAAAGGACATGAGATGGCTGGTTTTGGCGGAGCTATTAAGAACATCGGCATGGGCTGCGGAAGCCGTGCAGGCAAGATGCAGCAGCATAACAGCGGACAGCCCCACGTTATCACTGAGATGTGTAAGGGATGTAAGAGATGTGCCAAAGAGTGTGGCTCAGATGCAATAAGTTATGAGAATAATAAGGCATGGATTGACCCTGATAAATGCAAGGGATGCGGACGCTGTATTGGTGCCTGTGCATTCGATGCAATTAAGAACATCCACGGGGATGCGCCGCAGATGCTCGGACGAAAGATGGCAGAGTATACGGCGGCTGTTGTGAGCGGAAGACCGTGCTTTCATATAAGCCTTATTACCGATGTATCACCTAACTGCGACTGCCATGGAGAGAATGATGCACCCATTATTCCCGATATCGGAATGCTTGCTTCTTTTGACCCTGTAGCTTTGGATCAGGCATGCGTTGATTTATGCCAGAAGGCAGAACCCATTAGAAACAGCCAACTTGGTGACAACATGGCTAAGGAGCACTTCCATGACCATGGAGATGTATGGCATAACAGCAATCCCAATGTCTCCTGGGAGGAAACTCTTGATCATGCAATGAAGATTGGGGTCGGCACAAGGGAGTATGAACTTGTCACCATGAAATAATCGAAAGGATATCTTATGGCTATCAAAATTGATTTTAAGAAAATCAGCTGGAAGAGAGTTTCAATGTCACTGTTTGGTGTAATAGTCTGCGCAATCAGTGTCGGGATTTTCAAGATTGCAGCACTAGGTGTCGATCCTTTTCAGTCATTTATGGCTGGACTTGATTCAATAGTTCCCATTAGTTTCGGAACGCTGTATGTAATAACCAATGCAGTTATGCTTTTGTTTGCACTGATTTTTGACAGACATTACATTGGAATAGCAACGTTTATAAATCTGTTTTTGCTTGGCTATATTACACAGTTTACCTATGAGTATCTTAAGACTGTGATTGTCAATCCTTCAATGGTTACCAGGGTAATATGTCTGATTGTCGGAGTAGTTATCATTTGCTTTGGCTCAGCTTTCTATATGACTGCCGACCTTGGTGTTTCGACATACGATGCTGTAGCACTCATAATAGTCAACACCTGGAAGAAGGGCAAGTTTCAGTATGTAAGGATTATTACCGATCTGGTCTGTGTAATCATTGGTGTGCTGCTATTCCTTATGGCTGGCGGAACGGTAGCGAAGATTCCGACCATTGCTGGGATAGGAACCATAATAACGGCATTCTTTATGGGGCCGCTTATTGAATTCTTCAATGTTCGATTTGCAAGACCATTCCTAAATGGCGGAAGAAGGTAACAATGCATTTAAAAAAGTTGTCTTTATGACAACTTTTTTTTATTTTGCGCGCACATCTTACAAGGGTCAAACGTTATAATATGTGAAGGAGGTAAACATGGCGTCATTTGATATCAAAGAACAGTACGACAAAATATATAGATATTGCTATTTTAAGCTTTCTGACCCGGACCTGGCCGAAGACATTACGCAGGAAACCTTCTTAAAGTATTATGAACATTATGACTTTATGTCTGAGACCAAATCACTTAAATACCTTTACACAATAGCCGGCAATTTGTGTATTGATGAATATAGAAGAACCAAACCCACTAATCTTGAGGAGGACTATGAAGGCCCTGCACATGAAGACAGAGTTGTTGAGAATATGAGTATCAGGAATGCTCTTTCGAGACTCTCTGATGAGGAACGGGAGATACTTCTTTTGCGATATGCAAACGATGTTCAGGTTTCTGTAATCGGAAAGATATATGGTATATCAAGATTCGCGGCAAGAAGAAAGATTATGTCTGCGAAAGAAAACCTGGAGAAAGAACTTCGAAAGGAGGGAGCTTATGAACAGATTTGAAGATGAGATAAAGGCTGCTTTTGAAGCACCGAAGCCTAAGAGAAAAGAAGAGTTTATAAATATGGTTAGTCCCTCGAAAATGTCTGTTGGAAGATTTTTGCTGACGCAGATGGGATATATAAGAAAATCCACATGGGTAATCTTTGCGATAATTCTTGCTTGCATAGTGGTTTCACCTTTTGTTTTGGATTATGCGACCCTCTGGTTTATCTCTGCACTCATGCCGATTCTGGCGATGTCACTGGTTACTGAAAGTGCGAGATCGGAGAGATACAACATGGCTGAGATAGAGGCAGCAACAAGGTTTTCCCTCAGAAGTGTAATCATGGCGAGAATGGTTATCCTTGGTGGAATTAATCTGATTGCCATTTTGATAGCAACACCTATTGGCATAAAAAATTGTGGCTTTGAAACGCTTACTTCAGGCTTATATGTTGTAACCCCTTTCTTTCTGACATCATCCATAGGTCTTTCTATTGTCAGAAAGATAAAGGGACAGGCAGGGTTCTATGCGGTTATGGCTGAGGCCTTTGTAATAAGTATGGTAATGCTTTTAGACAAAAGTGCCGCGCTTGGAACATTTACGACGGGAGCCACAAAGTTATGGAGTATCGTTACAGTGGTTGCAATCGCTGCAACAATTAAACAGGGGATTGGAATGATAAATAGTACGGAGGACATTACATGGAGTTGGTAATAGACAGACTGTCCAAGCAGTATAAGAACAAGATTGCTGTGGACAGAGTATCAGTAAAATTGACTAAGGGCGTTTATGGCCTTCTTGGAGCAAACGGCGCAGGAAAGTCTACCCTTATGAGAATGATTTGCGGTATATTAAAGCCCACAAGCGGAACAGTTACATTTGACGGAATGAATGTTGAAACAGAGGCATTTCGTTCAATTCTTGGATACCTTCCTCAGGACTTTGGATACTATCCTGAGTTTAGCGGAAGAGACTTCATTTTATACATGGCGGCTCTTAAGGGAATTCCTAAAAGAGAAGCTAAGAGAAAATGCGATGAGCTTTTAAAACTTGTCGCTTTAGATGATGTCGCAGATAAGAAAATAAAGACATATTCAGGCGGGATGAAGCAAAGAGTGGGAATTGCCCAGGCTCTTTTAAATAATCCCCAACTCTTGATTTTGGATGAGCCCACTGCCGGCCTTGATCCCAAGGAGAGAGTGCGCTTCAGAAACCTTATCGAAAAACTCGGAGATGATTGCATTGTAATTCTTTCCACACATATTGTTTCTGACGTTGAGCATATTTCAGATCAGGTAATGATGATGAAGGATGGCAGATTTATCTTCCAGGGCAAGTGGAGCGATAAGGATGAGAGCCTTGAAGATTTCTATTTGAGGCAGTTTGAGGAGGATGGAGTAATTGAATAATTTTGGAACTTTATATAAATACGAACTTAAAAAGATCGTATGTAAAAAGCTGTTTATTATAATGGCTATTTTAGTTTTTGCTTTGACCGTGTTTTCACCTTTTTCGAACCTCATAGGAAATTATATAGAGGATGGGGTAACGATTGAGAGTAATCTTTCATACTACAAAGA
>JAGACI010000232.1 GCA_017614185.1 Lachnospiraceae bacterium
ATTAACTGCATGAGAGCATCCGGCAAGGCAACTTTTGACGGAGTAACTTATGAGTTTAACCCTGACACCGACTTTGGAACCCTTGACTGGGGACGCGGCGTCTGGACATACGATAATACATGGAACTGGGGCTCAGGCAACTGTGATTTAGGCGGTCATGCCTTTGGCTTTAACATTGGATACGGCTTCGGAAATACTTCTGCCGCAACAGAGAACATCCTTTTCTATGACGGCGTAGCGCATAAGCTTGATGACATTACCTTCAACATTCCCGAAGACTCATATATGTCCCCCTGGACCTTTACCTCATCTGACGGAAGGTTCGAGATGGATTTTGTTCCTGTTCTTGACAGAGCGGCCAAAATTGACTTTAAGGTAATAGTTTCTGATCAACACCAGGTATTCGGCAAAATGTCCGGCTTCGCAATCCTTGATGACGGAACAAAGCTTGAAATCAAGGATATGATGTGCTTTGCGGAAAGAGTGCACAACAAATACTAAGTTACGGAGATTCACTAAATCATGACCAAGAAAAGCAACATGATAACCTTCTTTAGAATACTGTTTACCTACTGCGTTATCTTCGCGCATCTCGACGGACATTTCCCTTTGTTTCAGCAGATGGGCGTGCAGTGCGGATGGTATTTATGCGTGGACTTTTTCTTCATAGTTACAGGGTTCCTTTTATATCAGACCTATATAAACAATCCTGAAAGATATAAGAGCGGACCTGCTTATTCATGGAGCAGAGTTAAGAAAATCGGCCCCTACTATCTTGTTTCCTATATTCCGATTATCATCTTCTGGGTTTTCCAAAGAGGTATCGGAGAGACCATTTATTATATCTGCTTTAGATTTTTGGAGTTTATCGGTCTCCACGGAATAGGACTTAATGAAGGCTGGACCAACCTAAACAACAGCACCTGGTTCATCTCATTGATGATTATCAGCGGATTCATCATCTATCACTGTCTCGTTAAATGGCATGATAACTTTGTAAACTTTGCAGCACCCATAATCACGATGGTGCTTATCTCTTACATTTACAGATACCGTGGCGTATTAAGCGCGACCATGGATGTCGAAGGATTCTACGGAAACTTCGGTCTCTTCAGATGTTTTGCGGAGATGTGCCTTGGTATTTTTGCCTGCAAGCTTTCAAATTACATCAAAGAAAAAGGCTCCAATACCCTTGTTTACAGGATAATCGGAACCCTTCTTCTGCTCTTTGTATGGGCAGCTTCTTTTGTAAAGAGCTACTCAAAAAGAGACTTTATGTACTTAGTTTTTGAAGTAATCGGAATTGCTTTTTGTTTCTTGCCTTCAGAAAGCAGATTCCTGTCAAGCAAGCTCATCCAGAAGTGGGCAGGGCTTACTTTGTATATGTACCTTGCGCACATGTTCTTCGTAGATTATGTCTTCCCGACATTCTTCATGATTCCCGAAAGCATGGGCGGAAAGGCAATAATCTTTATTGCTTGCGGAGTATCAGTTACCGTCGGCGGATGGCTACTTAAGTTTGTTTGCCAGTGCTTTAACTCTGCTGTAAGCAATCGCCGTAAAGCAAGCGTACAGTAAAATCGAAATCAGAATAACAACCATTGGATTCATCACGAATCCCAATGCAACACTTCCTACAAGCAAGGCCATTGTAAGGAGCATGTTTACAAGCATGTAAACTCCTACTGCAGCGCCTTGCTTTACTACTTCTATCTCGTTTTCCCAATCAAGCTTAATGAACTTAATACCACATGCGCATCCGAATACTGCTGAGAAAAAGCAGAATACTATGCCTGCGAGCACAAACAAAACCGCCTCTGCAAAAGAGGTTCTCATGCTTATGCAGACAAGGATTGTCGAAATAACCTGACAGGGGATTGAGATATATAGCGCTGCCAGGATTTTACCCTTGTATAAATCCTTTGAAGGAATCGGAAGAGATTTGACAATCCAGTAATTCTTTCCTTCAAGTGAAGGAGATGCAGTGGAAGGTGATGTCATTCCGGTCATAAAGTAAACAATGAAAGGAATGGCAATCTTTATCATATCTTTTGTGATTGGAGCGCCCTGCGTAATGCCTCCGATTACGCTCTCCATACCTACAAAGAGCGATACAATTCCAATAGCTATTGCAAGGACATACCCGACTCCCATGTTTGTAAGGAACAGAATCGAGCCAAAGAATCTCTTCATTTCTTTATTTGCGACGCTTCTTACGATGCTTCTTGTCTTAAGCGTTGTAACCTTGTAGGAGCGCTTTGCAATACTTGTTTTCATCGCCGAATTTATCTTCTTGTAATTTTTGGCAAAAAGCATAAATACGAGTTCAAACAGAACAATCGACAGACCAACAAGCAGAAATGCGCCTGAAATTCTCGAATAAAGCACGCTCTCTTCAAACCATCTGATTGGAGGATAGTAAGTTCCCGCAACCTTTACAGTCTGTGAAAAATCATTGAGAATATCAGGTATTGCTCCGCTTCTTATAAGTCTCTCAATAAGGAATCTTGAAAGGATACAGGCAATGATAAAGATAAAAATCAGTATGCTCTGTACGGCCTTCCAATACTTAAAGCCGGATCCGATTCTTGCAAACAAAAGGCCGAGAAAGCTTGCCAGAAGCATGGGGATTATAGGCAA
>JAGACI010000233.1 GCA_017614185.1 Lachnospiraceae bacterium
GCTGCAACCTTTGATGAAAAGTTCTTTGAGGAACTTGAGAGTAAAGAGAGCTTTGATGATTTTTCAGATATCATTTACAAATCTGTAATGATAAAAAGAAGAGTCGTTGAGGAAGATGAGAAAGAGGCAGGTCTAAGAAAGGTTCTTAACTTTGGCCATACCTTAGGCCACGGAATCGAAGCTGCGATGGACGGTGAGCTTTTACACGGAGAGTGTGTCGGACTCGGAATGCTTTGCATGTGCGATGACGATATAAGGGTAAGGCTTGAATCCATATTAAAAAGACTTGATCTTCCCGTTAAAGCGGATTTTGATATCGATAAGGCAATGGATGCCGTTATTCATGATAAAAAGGGTAAAGGCGATAAGATAAGCGCAGTTTACGTTTCAAAGCTCGGCAGTTTTGAATTTAAAGACATGGATTTTGATGAATTAAGGAAACGCCTTGTTACCGTAAAGGAAGGGTAAAATGAAAAACACCTTTGGAACCAATCTTTTAACTACAATCTTTGGTGAAAGCCACGGACCATATATCGGAGTCGTCCTTGACGGACTTGCACCCGGAATCACAATCGATGAGGATTATATAAGGGAGCTTTTAAGCTTAAGACGCCCTGCCGGAGTCATTTCTACCGCACGTGTTGAGCCTGATGAGTTTCAGATAGTAAGCGGTGCTTTTGAGGGCCACACAACGGGCACACCTCTTTGCATTCTCATTCCAAATGTGGCAAAGAAGAGTTCCGATTATGAAAAAGAAGAGAGAATGGCAAGACCCGGACATGCAGACTTTTCCGCAAGAACCAAGTATCACGGCTACGAGGATTACAGAGGTGGCGGACACTTCTCGGGTCGCCTTACCGCAGCTTTGGTCGCAGGTGGTGCAATTACTCTCGGAAGCCTTAAGAAAAAAGGTATCGAGATTAACTGTAAGATTAAATCCGTTGCAGGTGTAGAAGGTTCATGGGAAGAGATGGAAGAGGTTATCAAGAAGGCTGCAGCTGAAGGTAACAGCGTAGGCGGCATTCTTGAGACAACCATTACAGGAGTTCCCGCGGGACTTGGCGAGCCCTGGTTTGATTCGGTAGAAGGCGTTTTGTCACATGCGCTCTACAGCATCCCCGCTGTCAAGGGAGTACAGTTTGGCATAGGTTTTGACGGTGTTACATTAAAGGGAAGCGAATACAATGACCCTATCAGGAATGAGGGTGGACGTATTATAACAACCACGAACAATAACGGTGGAATAAACGGTGGTATCACAAACGGAATGCCTATTGTTTTTTCACTTGCAATAAAGCCTACACCTTCTGTTTACGTAGAGCAGGAGAGCATCGATTTAAACAACGGCGTTAATAAGAAATTCAAGATTGAAGGTCGTCACGATCCTGCCATTATTCACAGGGCAAGAGTCGTGGTGGAAGCAGTTAGTTCACTTGTGATTTATGACCTGCTTTCAGGCCGATACGGCACCGACTATTTTAATGAAAGATAGAGGAATTTTTGATGAAGTGGGTTAACAAGTCGAATGTTCTTATCGTCGGCCTTGGCCTCATGGGCGGAAGCTATGCCAAAGCCATAAAGAGAATAGGACATAATGTTCTTGCAATAGATAAGGACAAAGAGGCGATTGAATACGGCCTTGAGGCAGGAATAATCGATGAGGGAAGCGATAAGGACGACGCAGAGTTAATTAAGAAAGCAGACTGCATTATCATCGCTCTTTACCCTTCGATAGTCTGTGACTGGGTTAAGAAGAACAAATCATATTTTAAAGAAGGCATCAAGATAACCGATGTCATGGGTGTTAAGAGTTCAATCCTTTATGATATTCAGGATGCTCTCGGTGATGCAAAAGTTGAATATATTTCGGCTCATCCCATGGCAGGAAGAGAAGTCTGGGGAGTTAAAAACAGCTCGGATAAAATCTTCAGAGATGCCAATTATATAGTAGTTCCCACTGACAAAAACACCGAAGAGGGTGTCATCTGGTGTGAGAATCTCGGTCGAATCCTTGGATTTAACAGAGTATCAGTTTTAAGCCCCGAAGAGCATGATGATATGATTGCTTACGTATCTCAGCTTACACACTGCATTGCGGTTGCTCTTATGACATGTGAGGATTCCGTTAAGGCAAAGGATTACACGGGAGATTCCTTCAGAGACTTAACCCGTATCGCCAACATCAACGGTGAGATGTGGAGTGAGCTTTTCCTTATGAATAAGAAAGCTTTGCTTAACCAGATTGATCTGTTTATGAATGAGATGGGCGATATCAAAAAGATGATTGAAGAAGATGACCGAGACGGTCTTAAAGATATAATGCGACTTTCAACAGAGAGACGTTCAAAGTTTTATAAGGAGTAGAATCATGAATGTAGAATTCGAGAAAAAGCTGGCGCTTCCCATAGAGGTTAAAGAGATTTACCCCGTTACCGGCCAGATGGATAAGGTCGTTTCCGAAAAGAGAGCGGGTATTGAAGCAATCCTTTCCGGAAGAGACGACAGACTTTTACTTATAATCGGACCTTGTTCCGCAGACAGAGAGGACAGCGTTATTGATTATATTTCAAGACTTTGTCCCATTCAGGAAAAGGTCGCTGACAAGATTTTGATCATTCCCAGAATCTATACCAACAAGCCTCGTACAACAGGAGACGGATATAAGGGAATGCTTCATCAGCCAAAGCCTGATGAGAAGCCCGATCTTTTCAAAGGAATAATCGCCACAAGACACATGCATATGAAGGCAATCGAGGAGACAGGTTTTGCCTGCGCCGACGAGATGCTTTATCCCGAGAATGACCAGTATCTTGATGACCTTTTGGCATATGTTGCGGTGGGTGCAAGAAGTGTTGAGAACCAGCAGCACCGTCTTACGGCGAGCGGACTCGCAACACCTGTAGGAATGAAGAATCCCACATCAGGTGATTACTCCGTAATGCTTAACGGTATCCTTGCCGCACAGCATGCTCACACATTCATCTACAGAGGATGGGAAGTTCATTCATCAGGCAATCCTTATGCTCATGCAATCATCAGAGGATATACCAACAAGCACGGCGAGTCTCAGCCTAACTATCACTACGAGGAGCTTGCACGTCTGTATGAGCTTTACATGGAGAAGAATCTTGAGAACCCTGCGGTTATCGTTGATACCAACCATGCAAACTCAGGTAAGAATCCTTTTGCGCAGCCAAGAATTATCAAGGATGTACTTAACTCAATGAAGAATAATCCGGATATCGCAAAGCTTGTCAAAGGCTTTATGGTTGAAAGCTACATTGAGGACGGATGCCAGAAGATAGGAGAGGGCGTATACGGAAAGTCAATCACAGACCCTTGCCTTGGAATTGAGAAGACAGAGAAATTAATCTACGAAATAGCTGATATTTTATAAAAGTAATGGCGGACTCATAAGAGCCCGCCGATTTTTTACGGTAAGTTTTTGCCTGATGCAAGATACAGCTGATACCACTCATGGTGGGTAAGTTCTACCTTTGTGGCATCGCAGATATCTCTAAGGTGATCGGGATTCATGGTGCCTGCAATAGCCTGAATCTTGGCAGGGTGACGAAGAATCCATGCGATTGCAATCGCAGTTTTGGATACGCCGTACTTGTCACCAACTTCCGCCAAAGCCTTGTTAAGCTCGGGGAAATTCGGGTCATCGACAAAGCATCCTTTAAAGAAACCGTGCTGAAGAGGAGACCAGGCTTGAATGGTTATGTTGTTAAGACGGCAATAATCGAGGGTTCCGTTGTCTCTGTCAATGGAGCGGTCCGTTGTCATGTTGTTAATATATAAAGCCTGATCGATAAGCTGTGACTGCTCAATAGAGAACTGAAGCTGGTTGAAAATCAGAGGCTGCTTAACGTACTTCCTTAGAAGCTCAATCTGGAGAGTGGGAACGTTGCTTACGCCAAAGTAACGAACCTTTCCGCTTTTCTCAAGGATATCAAATGCTTCCGCAACCTGCTCGGGTTCAAAGATAAGGTCAGGTCTGTGAAGAAGGAGTGCATCCATGTAATCAAGCTTCATCCTGCGAAGACTGTCGTCAACGCTTGATAAGATATTTTCCTTGGTCCAGTCAAACTCATTTCTTTCGAAACAAAGTCCGCATTTACTCTGGATAAATACATCTTCTCTTTTGATTCCGCTTTTTTTAAAAGCATCACCGAAACGCTCCTCGGCTTCACCGTTTGTGTAGCAGGTAGCGTTATCAAAGAAGTTAACCCCTAATTCAAAGGCTGTTTTAATCATCGTTTCAGCCTGTTCTACCGATAATGAGGGCATTCGCATACATCCTAATATAATAGGAGATACATTTTGCGGCCCGTTTGGAATATTCATGGTTTTCATCATTTTGCTCCCTTCTTGGAAAATGTGCGTTAAGTATAGCATAGGTTTTGCCAACAAAACTACTCAGATTGTATAATATTATTAATCAAATCTGATTTGTGGAGGAATATTTATGATAAAGGTTTTTTTCATCATTTTAGTTCTTCTTTTAATAGTATTACTCGTCGGCTCTTTTATCAGTGCTTACATCATAACGCACGGCAGGAGACAGACGATGGATGAGTCGTGGCAGTGGGAGTATGACAATGTTCCCGGCACAAGACGGTTTACAAAGGATATGCTTACCGACTATGCAGTTAAGGGCCCTCATAATGAGGATATTTATGTGTCGTTGCTTCCCGCAAAAGAGGAGAGCAAAAAGTATGTGATTCTGGCACATGGGTATACTGATACCAGGTACGGAATGATGAAATATGTTCCTCATTATTATGACCTTGGATTTAACTGTATCATGTTTGATGAAAGAGGCCATGGAATGAGTAAACCGGAGCCTTGCAGCTACAGCTTAAGAGAGCCGGATTATCTTATTGCCGTATTTAAGGATGCTTTTAAGAGATTCGGTGAAGATATTTTTGTCGGGTTGCATGGCGAATCGCTTGGAGGCGCAACAGTGCTTACAAGCCTTGCCAATGAAACGATAAAGAAGAGAACAGCGTTTGTGGTTGATGATTGCGGCTTTGTAGAGATTATTCCTGTTATTAAGGGCTTAATGAAGACGATGCATGTTCC
>JAGACI010000234.1 GCA_017614185.1 Lachnospiraceae bacterium
CTGCCCCTCTTGGCATGGGTTCCAATAAAAGGTGAACCTCCGCATAGTGTCTTAAGGGCTCGTAATGACCCACACCCTCAACGGGCGCTGCAATTGTCTCCTTATATAAAACCCTTCCGGGTCCGAAGTCCACATTTATATCAAATCTTTCTTTTATCTTATACTTTAAAATCTCAAGACCCACTTCACCCATGACACTGATGCCGATAGTGCTGCCATCCTCTGATTTTGTTACGGTAAGGGTGGGGTCCTCATCTTCCATCATCTTGATTTTTGGAAAAAAGGTGACCGGTGAAACCTCGGGTGGCAAAATAAAGCTGTAGCTTTGAACAGGCGTCATAAGAGGAGTGGCTGCTTCCGACTCCGTGATTCCAAGGCCGTATCCTATTCTTGTATCTGTAAGCCCTGTAAAAGCACAGATTTCTCCCGCCTCGGCATAGTCCCTTGTTTCAAACTTTTCTCCCGAGTAGAACCTTATCTGATTAATCTTATCGTTACTGCCCTTTACTATCTCCTTAACATTGCATCTTCCGCTTGTAATAAGGGCATGCGTTAAGCGCTCGCCCTTTGAATCCCTGGTGATCTTAAACACTCTTGCGCCAAATTCAGGGCTGTCATTTCCGGAAGCCGGAGCGTACTTACAGACATTTGAAAGGAGTTCGTTAACACCATCATTTCTTAGAGCACTTCCGTAAAATACCGGGAAAAGTTTCCTCTCTCCGACAAGTTTTCCTATCTCGTCATCTTCTATCGTTGCACCCGAAAGATAGCGGTTCATCAGATTTTCATCACACATGGCGATGCCCTCATCCCTGTCATCTTTTGAAAAATCAACTATACCTTCGCCAAACTTTGCATTTATCTGCTTTAGAACATCCGCTCTGTCGACTCCCGGCATATCGGTTTTATTGACAAAGATAAATGTGGGAACATTGTAATGCTTTAAGGCTCTCCATAGAAGAAGCGTATGTCCGTCCACGCCGTCGGTGGCGCTCACAAGAAGAATTGCGGCGCTAAGGACAGACAGAGTTCTCTCCGTCTCTGCAGAAAAGTCCATGTGTCCCGGAGTATCAAGAAGTGTTATATAGGTATCATTTGCCTCAAAAACAGCCTGCTTTGAAAAGACAGTGATTCCACGCTGTCTCTCAACAGAGTCCGTATCAAGGAAGGTGTCTCTGTTATCAACTCTTCCAAGATTTCTGATGGCTCCCGTATTATATAGAAACGCCTCCGAAAGCGTCGTCTTGCCTGCATCAACATGAGCAAGGATACCGATTACTATTTTTTTCATGATTCACTCCGTTTCAAGCACTGCCTTTAAATTATATCATAGAAAAGAAAAGGCACGGTTATCCTTTTTGATAACCATGCCCTAAATTCAACGTATCGGCTTACCAGTCAGAATCATCATAGCTGTAATCGTCATACCCGCCGTAATCACCGGCATCCGAATAATCTCCGGGATCCGACCACTCATCATATCCGTCTCCGGGATCTGAGAACAGATCGTAATCATCTACGTAATCACCCGTATCCCAGCCTGCGTCGTTACTCTCATAGAATTCACCGTCGTCATCTATGTAACCATCGTTTCCAAAGCTTTGGAAGATATTCTCATAACCGTTCCAGTACCAGATGTCGCCGTCCTCGTCAGTCCAGTAGAATGTCTCGACGGCAGTATTATTCTTCTTGGATGTTGACTTCTTGGTCTTGCCTTTGTTGCTGCCGGCCTGCTTGGGTACCTCTTTGGGTGCCGTACTCCAATCGGTTCTGTATGTACAGGTATCAAGCATGTTAAGACAGATTCCGTAATAGTTCTCTATTACATCCTCGGGAGCAATCGTTATGCCAAACATCGCATACCCTGTAGGCCCAAAATAGCGCATCTGTGCAACCGCCAGAACCTGTTCAAGTCCGGAATCAGGATAAATGGAGCCATCCATCCATATGAATTCCGTGATTTTATAGTGGTTGCCCATATCCTTAAAATCGGATCCAATGCTCTTGATAATATAATTGCCATAGATGCTTTTCATGAAGTTATTAATCAAATAACCCATGCAAGGCTTCGCAAGTCCCGCACCCTTGCCCATATATTTATCCACATCGACAAGAGGCTGGAATGTAACCATGATATTGCTGTAATAATCTGAAGAACCGGGTTGCGGTGTTTTGTTGCCAAAGCTTAATGTGTTGGCCAAATCAGTTCTTGCCTCGGCATTAAAGTTAGCAGGGTAATTAATTGAATAGGCTTCAAATTTACCCGGGAAATATGCAACCTGGGTAAGCTTGTCATTCATTGATGCGGCGAAATCAAATTCGCCTGTTCTGCTAAGGGTCCCTCCATCCTGATCCACTAACTTATCGCCTGACAGGCTTAATGTTTCGGGATCACTCATCCCATCGTAATACATAAGATAGCTGTCGCCGTCTTCTTCAATATGACCGTGAAATGTCTGAGTGCCCGATTCATCATATGCAGCCCACTCAAGACTTGCCGAAATCACGATATAAAACGGATAGTCGTCATACTTCCAAAATCCTGCGCAGGCAGGTGCTTCCTCTGCAGCTTCTGCTGCCTCTTCACCGGCTTTTGCATCGCCGGCTTTTTCATCTCCGCACGCCAAAAGCGACAGCATTAAAACTGTCGCCAAAGCAAGCGAAAGAATCGCTTTTAATACTTTCCTCATTACTGTCCTCCCAAAAAAGTGTTACTCCCCCACTTTTTTATACGTTAAAGCAGCTTCCTCCTACAAACTCACGGCAAATGGAGTTGTTGGGCAGGTTCTCTGAGCTTACGCCAATGAAGTAGTCAAGGAACTTAAGAAGTCTCTTGGCTTCATAATACTCAGGCTCTCCGGGCTCAATGCCAAAGAGCAAGGGCTCAGCATACTGCTTAAGCACTGCAAGTTCGTAGATAAGAACAGAGTTAAAGATTGCATCCGCACCTTCCTGGAAGGGGAAGATGTTCTCCTCCTCACCTCTTCTTACCGAAGGCCATATTGCAATGGTTCCCTTTGCGGACGTTCCTCTGGTTCTTGCATCCCTAACCATCCTTCTGAGGAGTCTTCCGTCTGTTGTGGGAATTCTGTTATGATCATCTACGTTTATGCAGGTTAACGCGCTTATATAGATTTTGTACTTACTCTCCGAAGGAAGCGAATAGGACATCTTATCGTTAAGTCCGTGGATTCCCTCAATAACAAGTACATCGTCGGGTCCGAGTGTCTTATAGTGACCCTTGTATTCTCTCTTACCGGTCTTAAAGTTGAAACTCGGAAGCTCAACCGTCTTGCCGGAAAGAAGATCTGTCATATCTTTGTTAAACTGTTCAACATCGATAGCCTCAAGGCACTCGAAGTTGTAGTTGCCATCCTCGTCCTTAGGAGTATCCTCTCTGTTTTTGAAGTAATCATCAAGTCCGATAGGATGAGGGATAAGGCCCTGTGTTGCAAGCTGAATTGAAAGTCTGTGTGAGAAAGTGGTCTTACCTGATGATGAAGGGCCGGCAATCATAACAAACTTAACGCCGCCTCTTGCCGCGATATCTTTTGCAATCTCACCGATTCTTCTCTCCTGCTCAGCTTCCTGAACAAGAATCATGTCGCTTATCTTACCGTTACAGATGTGGTCGTTCAAATCACCGACGGTTTCGATACCGAGCTTGTTGCCCCAGTCGTTTGCATCTTCCAACGCTCTGAAAAGATTCGGCCTGTCATCAAGAGGCTTGACAACAGTAGGCTCTTTCTTGGAAGGAAGAATAAGCATTGCTCCTCTGTCATAAGGAATTAAGTCAAAGTACTTGATTTCCTTGGTGCTTGGGAACATGTATCCATAATAGTAATCATAGTAGCCGTCCATCTCATAGACATTTACGGATGAACTTCTTCTGTATCTGAAAAGCTTAACCTTATCGTCCATGCCCTGACGTTTAAAAAGTTCTATTGCTTCAGAGATGGGATAGCTTCTCTTAAATACTCTTACGTCCTCAGCCACCAGATCCTGCATGCGCTGTTTAATCTTCTTAATTGTAGCGGGCTCCACCTTCACTCCATCCTTCGGACGAAGATAGTAACCTGCACCTATTGTGTATTCAAGTGTGAAAGCAATCTTGTCGCCTGCCACATCTTTAACGGCCTTCATGAACATCATTACTGCTGTTCTCATGTAGGTCTTGTTTCCAATATCATTCTTTGTTGTAAAAAACTCCAAGTCACAGTCTTTTGAGAGTTTCTTAAACAATTCTCTAATCTTACCGTTTACGCACGCTACCGCGATTGTACCGTCGTACTGATCTTTGTAATCCTCGGCAATTTCCTCATAAGTTGTGCCAACAGGATATTCCTTTACTTCGCCTTTAATCTTTACTTTCATAGCACGCCTCCGTACAGAAAATTTACAGTTAATTTTATCATTTTTCTATACATTTCGCAATGCAATAAAAAAAGCAGACTGATACATTTTACAAGTTCAGCCTGCTCTTTAAGCCTGTGTTTATGTAATACTATTATGCACTAATCTTCTCAAGTGTAAAGAATTCCATCTTGTCACTTAATGTCTCAGCCATTACCCTGAGGTCTGCCGCAGCTTCGCTGATAAGAGCAAATGTTGCGTTCAGTTCTTCCATGGAAGCGTTTGTCTCCTGTGTGGAAGCAGCGTTTTGCTGTGAGATAGCGGAAAGTTCTTCGATGATGTCTGAGAAACTTACCTTAAGCTCGTTAAGAAGATGAATCTTATCGGCAATCACCTTGGTTGAGCCTTCAACGTTGTTTACGTTTGCAACAACGATATCCATATCTTCCTTGGTATTATTAAGATCCTTGTTCTGCTCCTGCATGCTCTCACTAAGAAGTTTAATTGTCTCAACGCTTTTCTGTGATTCTCTTACAAGTGTTTCAACAATCTTATTAATAGAAACAGCAGCATTCTTGGACTGCTCTGAAAGTGTACCGATTTCGGTTGCAACTACGGTAAAGCCTTTACCGTGATCGCCTGCTCTTGCTGCCTCAATTGTTGCATTGAGCGAAAGAAGCCTTGTCTGCTCTGCGATAGCTGTGATTATATTTGAAGCCTCGGCAATGTCCTTGACAGAATCATTTGTAAGGCGGATCTGTGTGTTGATATCGTTCATTGAAACCATAACGTCTTCATTCTTATTCATAAGAGCGTTTAGGGTATCAACTGTACGGTTTGCGCCTGTAAGCATTTCGTTGGCAGCTGATGAAAGATTTTCAATGCTGTCTGTGATATCGTCAATGCTGTTTCCAAGCTCGGTTGTGTTGTTAACCGAATTCTCCATGCTTTCAGCCTGGGAAGCTGCACCACGGCTGATTTCTTCAACTGCTCCGGTAACCTGCTCGGCAACACGTGAAGCAGAAGCTGCGCTTGAAGCAAGGTTCTCGCCTGAAGCGGTAACATCTTTGGAAAGCTGCTTGGTTGCCGCGATAACATCCTGAAGTTTGTCACGTACCTGTGCCGAACTTGCCGCGATAACACCAAGTTCATCCTTACGGTTGAATGTACGGTCGTGAATAAAGAAATCAAGTTCACCGTCCTCAAG
>JAGACI010000235.1 GCA_017614185.1 Lachnospiraceae bacterium
AACCCCAAAACCGATGCCTTGGAATGCGCCTTCAGGGACTCGAACCCTGGACAAATAGATTAAGAGTCTACTGCTCTACCAACTGAGCTAAAGGCGCGCTTTTCTGAACGCAAATATGATTATATTATATTGATTCTGACTTTGCAACACTTTTTTTTCTAAATTTATCGTAAAATTGACGATTCCGTCAAGTTCAACAAAGAATTCGCTTAAAAATCCCATCTGAAAATGTCAAAATGTCACATTCTGAAACTTTTTTACATTGTTTCGTTGATTTTATTGACAAAGTTTTTTCTACCGTGATATTATTAAATTGCTGAAACAAAGTTTCAAGCAGCCACAAAAAAGGAGGATATTATATGAAAAAGAACAGAGTTCTTGCCATGTTAATGGCAGCAGTTATGACTCTCGGACTTGTAGCCTGCGGAAGCGAAGCAGCTCCTGCAGAAACCAAGACAGAAGAGCCTGCCAAGGAGCAGACCACTGAGGCACCCGCAGCAACAGAGGAGCCTGCCGCAACAGAAGAAGCAGCACCGGATACCATCACCATTATGGTTCCCCCTGTAACAGCTGACTATGCTGACATGCTTGCAACATGGATTGCAGATTTCAACAAAGATTATCCCAACATCACAGTAGAAGTTATCCCTACCTCTTGGGATGAGCACACAGAGAAGCTTTCAACAATGGCTCAGGCCGGTGAAGCTCCTGATATCGCAGAGGTTTCATACAGCGCAATCGGTACATATGTAGACATGGGCGTTGCAGTAAACATTGCTGATTACATTGATCTTTCCGATTATGATCAGAACGCTCTTGATTACATGACACTTGACAACACAGTTTACGGACTTCCTCTTTACCTTACAATCCAGGCACTCGGCGGAAACAAAGAGTTAATGGAAGCTGCAGGTATTGATGTAGAAGACGTTCAGAAGAACGGCTGGAAGTACGAAGACTTCATGAAGTACATCGAGAAAGGTACCACAAAGGATTGCTTCGGTTTCGTATTCGCTAACTCAGGTGTTACTACAGCAGACTTCGTAAGCATCTTCGGTGTAGGCGCAGGTATCACATCCAACTTCACAAAGGATCTTAAGTATGCTTACACATCAGAGAACATGCTCAACCTCTTAAAGGCAGTTGAAGAGATGGTTGGTTCCGGATACATGCCCAACTACGCAGTAGAGGCAGGACAGAGACTTGTAATGCTCGAGTGTGGCCAGACAATGATCACAGGTAAGGCAATGCCCCTTTTCGAAGGTTCAGTTAACAAGAACAACGCAGGTATCGCAGACGGAACAGCTGCAGAAGGTTCTGTAGAAGTTCAGTACGTATTCCTTCCCGTTCCTACAATGGAGAACGTTAAGGAGTCATGCTTTGGTTCAGTTGACGGTATGATCGCTCTTAAGAATTCTAACAGCGATGATGCTCACCTTAAGAATGTTTGCACATTCCTTGACTACATTTGCTCAGGTGACCGTGTAGCAGCAACTGATAATCAGCTTTACTTAAGCTGTGTATGTAAGAGCGGACGTGAGGCACAGGCGGGCGCTACTCTTGATCAGACTGAAGGAAACGCAGCTGCAACAGAAAGATGCATCTCTCTTGTTCAGGCGCCTCCTACAGGTGTAACAGCAGAGCAGGCAGCAAATGCCAAGACAATCATGGACGAGGTTATCGTTCCCAAGTTCCAGGCTCTTATCGCAGGCGAGACAACAGCTGAAGATATGTTTGAGGCTGTAAAGACAGAGGCTTTCGACCTTCTTGGCGAAGAGAACTGCGAAACAGGATTTATTAAGTAGATAAGTACTTAACCCATTTTTTAAGGTGCGGGCCTGCCGTAGCAGGCAGACCCGCTCCCTCTTTTTTCTCAGTGCAGACTTTTCAGCTTTATGAGGATTTTGCAGTAAGAAAACAGAGCAAATATAGGAGAGTATAGATGGCAGCAAAAACAAAGGGAACGCAGATTCCCAAGAAACCATTCAGATTTACGGTAGATGACATAAACGGATATCTGTTTATCGGAGTAGCGATAATAGTATTCGCGTTTTTTACTATCTATCCCGTTGTATCTGCGGTAACGACAAGCTTTGAGAACTATAAGCCCTTCGGTTCCGAATGGGTTGGGTTCAAAAACTATGCGGATACCTTCAAGAAAGATTTGTTTTGGAAATCGTTAAAGAACACAGCGATTTACACGGTTGTAACAGTACCTTGTTCATTGTTCATCGCATTTGTCGTAGCGGTTTTAATCATGCCTTTTAAAAAGAAGACACAGTCCCTTTTTAAATCCATGTATTATATTCCTGCTGTTGCATCGGGTGTTGCAATGAGCGTTGTGTGGCTTTGGATTTATGATTCATCGCCTTCGGGACTTTTCAACCAGGTTCTTACAGTTTTCCATATCCCGACACAGAACTGGCTTGCTTCAAGTAAGACAGCAATGCTGGCTCTTATATTGATGGCGCTTTTAAGCGGACATGGCAGCAGTATTATCATTTACATCGCTGCTTTGCTTGGAATAGACAATACTTATTTCGAGGCGGCTGAAATCGACGGAGCCACCTTTATGCAGAAAGTAAAATATATAGTTTTTCCCTTGTGTAAGCCTACCACTCTTTTTCTCCTTATTACCGGAATTATTAATTCCTTCCAGGTCTTCATGAACGCCTACATGATGACCGGTGGTGGGCCTGATAATAACACGACCATGATTGGTCTTTTGATATTCAATAACGCATTCAAGAACGGTAAGTACGGATTAGCCTGTGCCCAGGCGATTCTCCTTGCTGTTGTAATCGCGGCGTTGACGGCACTCCAGTTTAAGGTGGCCGGCGACGACGTAGAATACTAGAAAGGGGGAAGAGATTATGGCAAGCGGACTATATTCCCAACACTTAGACAAGCCCTATGTATATAAGATCAGGAATCTGATTATCGGCTTGGTACTGCTATTTTGTGCCATTGTGGTTTTATTCCCTCTGGTTTATATGTTAGCGTGGTCATTCGGACCAAACCTTGAGACAGCGTCCAGTTCATATCATATATTCCCTACAACATGGACGCTTGACTCATACAAAGCATTCTTTGATTTTAGTGACTATTCCGTAAAATGGCTATTTAACAGCTTTGTAGTAGCGTTTTGTACGGTAGTCAGCAACGTGGTATTTGCCAGCATGGCAGGCTACGCTTTTTCAAAGATTAACTTCAAGGGAAGGAACTTCTTATTCTTCATGATTCTCGTAGCTATGATGATTCCTTATCAGGTTACGCAGGTTCCCTTGTATATTCTCTTTGTAAACAAGTTTAAGATGACGAACTCTTACTTATCCCTCATTCTTCCGGGATGTGTAACCTCGTATAACATCTTCTTATCAAAACAGTTTTTCTCAAGCATTCCCACAGCTCTAATCGAGAGTGCAAAGGTTGAGGGTGCTTCGCAGATAAGAATTTTTAACAGCATAATACTTCCTCTTTCAAAGACAGTATTGGCGGTTATGGCTATCAATACTTTCGTTGGAACATGGAACACATTCTTCTGGCCGTTCCTCGTTACATCGCAGGAAGCCATGTATACAATCCAGGTTGGACTTAAGACATTTAAGTTCGCAAACGGAACACTTCTCTCGCCCATGATGGCGGGTGCCTGTGTATCGGCAATACCGATGTTTGTGCTGTTCTTTGCATTACAGAAATACTTCCTTGAAGGCGTAACAATCGGCGCAGTCAAAGGATAAGATAAAGGAGAAATTCTTTCATGAAATGGGAAGAGATTAAGACAGAAGAGAGAAATACAAACACCAGAAATATAGATGCCGTTGATACCCTGGATATGCTTAAACTCATCAATGATGAGGATAAAAAGGTAGCACTGGCCGTAGAAAAAGAATTACCTCAGATTGCAAAGGCGGTTGATATAATCGCTTCACATTTGAAAATCGGTGGAAGACTAATTTACTGTGGTGCGGGAACATCGGGAAGGCTGGGTATTCTCGATGCAGTTGAATGTC
>JAGACI010000236.1 GCA_017614185.1 Lachnospiraceae bacterium
ACCTTAGCAAACTTGATAGCTGAAAGTGAGTCAGCAACGATTGAAAGACCTGCAACACCTGTTGCGAAGTATCTCTTAACGTTCTTATCGTGAAGAGCCATCTCTGCTCTCTCGTAGCAGTACTTATCATGCATGTAGTGGATGATGTTGAGGGTGTTAACGTAAACCTCAGCCTGCCACTCCATCATATCCATGAACTTGTCCATAACGTCATCGTAATCGAGAACGTCACCAACAACAGGACGATACTTAGGACCAACCTGCTTCTTGGTCTTCTCATCGATACCACCGTTAAGAGCGTAAAGTAAGCACTTAGCAAGGTTAGCACGAGCTCCGAAGAACTGCATTTCCTTACCGATAACCATTGAAGATACGCAACATGCGATACCGTAGTCATCACCGTGTGTAACTCTCATGAGGTCATCGTTCTCGTACTGAATTGAAGATGTTGTGATGGAAATCTTAGCACAGTACTTCTTCCAGCCTTCAGGAAGTCTTGTAGACCAAAGAACTGTAAGGTTGGGCTCAGGTGAAGCACCAAGGTTCTCAAGTGTGTGGAGGTAACGGAAGCTCATCTTTGTAACCATGTGACGGCCGTCAACACCAACACCACCAAGAGACTCGGTTACCCATACGGGATCGCCTGCGAAAATCTGGTTGTACTCAGGTGTACGAGCGAAACGTACGCAACGTAACTTCATGATGAAGTGATCAACGAACTCCTGAATCTGCTCCTCTGTGAAGGTACCGTTCTTAAGGTCTCTCTCAGCGTAGCAATCAAGGAATGTAGATGTACGTCCAAGTGACATAGCAGCACCGTTCTGCTCCTTAACTGAGCAAAGGTATCCGAAGTATGTCCACTGAATAGCTTCCTGTACGTTAGCTGCGGGCTTAGAAATATCGCAACCATAAGAAGCTGCCATTTCTTTCATCATCTTTAAAGCAACGATCTGCTCTGAGATCTCCTCACGAAGACGGATAACATCGTCTGTCATGATCTTGCTTGTAGATGCCTTCTGGTCCTCTTTATCCTCGATAAGTCTGTCGATACCGTAAAGAGCAACTCTTCTGTAGTCACCGATGATACGTCCACGTCCGTATGCATCAGGAAGACCTGTGATGATGTGGCTTGTACGGCAAGCTCTCATCTCAGGTGTGTAAGCATCGAAACAACCTGCGTTGTGTGTTTTACGATGTGTTGAGAAGAACTCACTGATCTCAGGGTCTACTTCGTAGCCGTTATCTGAGCAAGCTTTCTCTGCCATACGGATACCACCGTAAGGCTGTAATGATCTCTTGAAAGGCTTATCTGTCTGGAAACCAACGATTGTCTCCTTGCTCTTATCAAGATAGCCGGGGCCGTGAGAAGTGATTGTAGATACAACCTTGGTGTCCATATCAAGTACACCGCCTGCCTCACGCTCTCTCTTCATGCAGTCAAGCACCATGTCCCATAAGTCTTTGGTGTTCTGTGTAGGGCCAGCGAGGAATGACTCATCACCATCATAAGGATGATAGTTCTTCTGGATGAAATCACGAACGTTAACTTCTCTGTCCCACTTACCTGTTACAAAATCTGTCCATTCAGGTCTCATTTGTAAACCTCCTATTCATTCTGTGAATTATAAAACCATATGTGTATGCGACCTTAAAAATCGCACCAATCTCGTAACTCTCATTATATGATTATAGCGAATTTCAGTCAAGCAAAGGAGATGTACTTTTTTGCATACAAAGCCTTGCATAATGGGTGTCCTCGGATTATACTATAGGAGATTCAGAAAGTAGTAATTGTTTTTTCATATGAAAGGATTAAAAATGGCAGAGATTACCAAAGATACATTAATTGGTGAAGCTATATTGATCAATCCTAACATTGCTCCTGTTCTTATGGACATGGGCATGCATTGCCTCGGTTGCCCCGCATCTCAGGGTGAGTCCCTTGAGGAGGCAGCTATGGTTCACGGCATGGATATCGATGAGCTTATGGCGCAGATTAACGCGCTCAATTAATATTGCTATGAATAAACTCCGGTGTACTGCACCGGGGTTTTTTTCAACAAATTACTAATCAGGGAGGGTTAATATGTCACTTAACGAAGATATTGCTACATTGAAAAAATGGGTTGATGAGAGTAACAACATTGTCTTCTTCGGAGGAGCAGGCGTTTCTACCGAGTCCGGTGTCCCGGATTTCAGGAGTGTGGACGGATTATATAACCAAAAGTACGACTACCCTCCGGAAACGATATTAAGTCACACCTTCTACCGTCGCAAAACCGACGAGTTCTACCGCTTTTACAAGGACAAGATGCTCTTTCTTGATGTAAAACCCAATGCTGCACACCTTAAGCTTGCAGAGTGGGAAAAAGAGGGTAAATTAAAGGCTGTTGTAACCCAGAACATTGATGGTCTTCATCAGGCTGCCGGAAGCAAAAATGTATTGGAGCTTCACGGTTCGGTTCACAGAAACTACTGTGAAAACTGCGGTGCTTTTTACGATGCATTATATATGAAAAATGCAGAAGGTGTTCCGAAGTGTGAAAAGTGCGGAGGCCCCATCAAACCCGATGTCGTTCTTTATGAGGAAGGTCTTAATCAAAAGACCATTGCGGATTCAATAAGATTCATAAGTCAGGCGGATATGCTTATTATCGGAGGTACATCCCTGGCAGTCTATCCCGCAGCCGGACTTATCGATTACTATGAAGGAGACAAACTTGTTTTAATCAACAAGACTCCGACCCCCAGAGACCGTCAGGCAGACCTTGTTGTAACAGGCGCCATCGGAGAGATTTTCAGTCAACTATAGTTGTGAGGATTTTATGGAAGAGATTAAAGTCGGTGATATTATCCGAATGAAAAAAAGCCACCCCTGCGGAAGCAACGAGTGGGAAGTTTTAAGAGTCGGTGCTGACTTCAGACTAAAATGTGTCGGCTGCGGTCACCAGATAATGACGCCAAGAAAAAACGTCGAGAAAAATATAAGAAAATAAAATTAAGGCCTGCGTCCCAAAGGACACAGGCCTTTAAACTGCTTAAAATCTTATTACTTCTTAGCTGCCTGCTTCTTGAATGTGCCAACACCCTCAACAACGAGGATAACAGCAAGAACTACCATTGCAAGAGCAAAGATAAGCTGGAACCAGTTACCCCATGCAAGAGCACCTTCAGCGCCCTGAGCCATAGCTGCGATCTTCTTGTAAACTGTGATTACAAGGCTGCAGATAGTAGCTGTAAGCATGAAGCACATAGGGATGTAGAACATCTTGTTATTCTTTCCAACTTCGCCGAGCCATGCAGCAACTGCCATAAGAGCAATACCTGCAAGGAGCTGGTTAGCTGCTCCGAAGAGACCCCAGATCTGGCTGAGTGAAAGACCACCAAGGATACAGCCTACAACAACCATAAGTGTTGTACCGAAGAGAGGATGAGCGAGGAGCTTACGAGCACCTGTTGCATCCTTATATGTCTCCTCATCTTCCTTTAAGAAGAGCTCTGAGAACATGAAACGGCTAAGACGTGTACCTGTATCAAGTGATGTCAAAGCAAATACGGAAACTGCAAGTGTAAGTAATGCATAGATTGTGTTGTAAACTGTAGAAGCTTCAACGCCAAACATTGTAGCAATACCTGCTGCGAAAGCAGCTGCGGGTGAACCGAAGTCACCGTTTGTGTACTTGCTGTATACCATACCAACAGCGATAAGAGAGATGATACCAAGTGCTGACTCGATAAGCATTGAGCCGTAACCGATAGCCTTTGCATTCTTCTCTGTATCAAGCTGCTTTGAAGATGTACCTGTTGAAATAAGTGAGTGGAAACCTGAACATGCACCACATGCAACTGTGATGAAGAGTGCAGGGAAGAGGCCTCCGATCTTTGTTGTCCAACCAGTAAATGCAGGAAGTTCAAATGTTGCCTGGCCTGTGAATGCGCTTAACAGGATACCGATTACTGCAAGAGCCATCATACCGTAAAGTAAGAAGCTTGATAAGTAATCACGAGGCTGTAAGAGAATCCATACAGGAACAAGTGAAGCGATTGTGATGTAAGCACCGATAAATACAATCCATGCTGTACGGCTCATTGCAAAACCGCAGTTAAGACCAACGAATACTGCAACAGCGATACCGATGATACCGATGATTGTAGCAGGGCCTGTCTTCATGCCAAGGCGGCTTGTAAGTACACCGTAAATGATTGCAAGTACGATGAAGAGCAGTGAAATCATAGCAGTTGTCTGGTTTCCTGTAGGACCTGTTACGAAACCGAACTGACCTGCATCAGCTGCTGTAAAGAATGTTCCCGCAACTACGTTAACGAAAGATGCGATAACAAGAATAAGTACAAGTAATGCAAAGATGATGAAAAGTTTCTTCGCTCTGGGACCCATTGAATCCTTGATGATTTCACCAACGGATTTACCGTCGTGACGAACTGATGCGAAGAGTGAACCAAAGTCCTGAAGTCCTCCGAAGAAGATACCACCGATTACACACCATAAAAATACGGGAACCCAACCAAATACGGAAGCCTGAATAGGTCCGTTGATAGGGCCTGCGCCGGCGATTGAAGAGAAGTGATGTCCCATCAATACTGCGGGCTTAGCTGCAACATAATCGACACCATCCTCGTGCTCAATTGCAGGAGTCTTTCTGTCAGGGTCGATCCCCCATTGCTTCTCGAGCCATGAACCATAGAACTTATAGCCCAATGCCAGGAGAATAATAGCTGCTAAGATAATTAGTAATGCTGTCATGTTTTTTCTCCTTTTATATTAATATGTGAGTATATTGCTAACGAGCTTCTTCTGTAGTCTCCCCTGATAATTGTAGGTCACTTCGTTTGAAGAAGTCTCTATTGCAACCAGCCTGAAATTGCTCCAGCCTTTAAATCCAAAGGCGTAGCTCTTGTAATGTCTGGTCTTTTTGGCCAGCTTCTTGGCACCGTCACTTATCTTCTCACAGATTAAATAGACTGTTACGTCGGAGTTTCTGTGGGTGGAATCCGGAACAACCTTATTGACTCCGTCCTCCCAGGCGATGTCTGTCAATTCCTTGACTTTTTCTTCCTCTAAGGTGTCTGCTTTATAAAAATATACGTATTCGTTACTTACAACATCAGCATATTTTGCTGCTTTCACAAGCATGTACTGCTCATTGTGAACGGAAAAATGGGCTACGGCATCAAACGGCTTCAAGCATTCTTCGGTCTCTATATTGTAGTAAGCCTGATAGGATTTCAGAAATTTCTGAAGCACTTCGTCTGTTGTCATAATACCCTTTCATGTTGCGTATATTCTGTATCAACAACACCATTTTCACTTTATCACGTCAAATCGCCATAGTCAATGAAATTTGCCATTTTTGTTCTAGGCTCGATACCTTTTGGGTATATCTGACAAGACAGTATATCCGTATTGTTGAATACAAAAAAACAAGCCCGAAGGCTTGTTTAATAATCTTTCTTTTTATTGTGAATCAAGAATCTTTAAAAGCACCCTTACGCACGCCTTTGAGGCATTGTGAACCATCTTTGCGAACTCCTGCTCACCGCCCTCAACGCTGTCGCTAACCGCTTTTATACAAAGTGCAGGAACTTTATTTCTAAGGCATGTCAAAAGAATGCCCGCCGACTCCATCTCGCAGATGTCCGCATTGTATTTCTCATGAAGCTGTCTCTTCATTGCGGGATCGGCAATAAACTTATCGGCCGAAGCACATATTACAGGCTTTAGACCGGGAACTGCTTCCATTGCTTCCCTAAGAAGTTCCTTGTCCGCAGGAATATAAACATCAGGGAACTGTGCATACTGTCCGGGAACAGTACCCGGTACAAACGGCGACGCATCAAAGTCATAATGAACGCACTTCTCAATTACAACAACATTGGAAAGCGTCATCTCATCGGTCAGTCC
>JAGACI010000237.1 GCA_017614185.1 Lachnospiraceae bacterium
CATAACCTCTATAAGGCGGCTCTTGGCATCCGATTCTCCTGCAAGAGCAGAAATAATAAGTGCTTTCTTCTCTCCGTCACTGATTTCAGCAAGTTCCTTAATCTCTTCAAGATACTCGTTAAGAAAGTTCTTCTCTTCTTCCGAAAGATAGCTGTCAGGATCAACAGCTTCTCCGATTCCTATATGATTAGTCTTAAGGTAATCCTCAATTAAGGCCTTTCTCTCATCATTAAGAGAAAAGTCGGCCTCTTCAAATATTTCTGAAATCTGCTCCCATGAAAGAACGTTTCCCTGCTCTGAGGCAAGTTCTCTAAGTTCTCCAAGGGCTTTTACAAATAATTCTTCTTTCATTTAGTCTACTCCACGTGTTTATGTGTAAAGAGATGGTCGTTACAGTACTCGTAGTTACCGTTGCACTTCGAGCAGAATCTGAACTCTAACTCCGGATTGGTCTCGTTGGTTCTTCCGCAGATTGCACATTTATGCTTGGCAATGGGCGGGTTTGCTTTGGTCTGTCTGTCAAACTGCACTCTTCTTTTGATCTGAGAAGGCCGTACTCTGAAGCCGTTCCTACCAACAAGCATAAAGAGTCCGAAGTTAAGGAGCGCACTTATAACTCCGAATCTGTAGAACACATTGCTGAATGCAGATCCGGTTCCCATGATAAGGCCGTATGCGATAAGCGCTCCTTCGAAGATACCAAGCCATTTAACCTTCAAAGGAATAATAAAGAACATGAGCACAACGGCATTTGGGAATGTGGCTGCATAAGCCAGAAGTATCGACATGTTTACATAGAATGTGCTAAAGTAAGCCGATCCAAGCTGGAATATATAGGCAGCTCCATAGTTTGCAATAACATCGGGATAAACAAGATAGAAAAATCCCATGCAGACAAAGCTTCCGATTACAGAGCACAGAAGGCCCACAACAATATAGAGGTTATACTTAAACACACCCCAGGTATTAATAAGTGACATGCTTATTGAGAAATAGAAATAAAGCATGATGATAACAAAGAAAATGTTACTCTCCTGCGGCGGGATAAGAACCCAGGAGATTATCCTCCAAACCTGTCCCTTAAGAATAAGGTAAGGGTTTAAAGTAAGGTAGTTAACCCAAGAATAATTGATTTTCTCAAGGATATATCCCAAAACGTAACAGCCCATAAGAATAAATGGCATCTTAGGTGTTGCGAATCTTCCGAATTTGCGTTCAAGTTTATCGATAAAATCCATATTTATACTCCGTTTCCATTATCAAAACATACTACGTAATTTTATCATTTAAGCCCTCGAAAGTAAATATTCTCACTTTGGATATGTTTTTGTATCTCCCATTATCAGAGGGTTTGTGATAGAATATTAAAAGTTTATAAAGAAAGAAGTGTCTCAGTTATGGAAATAAATGTCATCATCAACCAGTTGATAATACTCTTTTTGCTTATAGGTATTGGCTTTATATTAAGAAAAGCCAAGATTATGGGCGATGCAATTGATTCCGGCATTACAAGACTTATCATATACTGCACTATGCCTGCAATGGTATTAAACTCAGTGCTTTCAAGAGTCGGCGAAAGAGACGTAACGCTTGTTATTAAATTCATTATCATCGCAATAGCAATGTATACCGTCCTTCCCATTATTGCCTTTGTCATTGCAAAAGTATTAAGAATCCCCGGAAACATAAAGGGAATCTATCAGTACTTAATTATCTTTGCCAACGTTGGCTTCATGGGATTCCCGCTAATCGGTGCCATCTTTGGCCCTGACAGCATTCTCTATGCAGGAATCTTTAACATGTTTTTTAACCTCCTTGCGTATTCCTACGGAGTGTTAATTGTAGCAAAAGACTCAGCAAAAGAAGATGTTAAGTTTAACCTGAACTGGAAGACATTTTTATCTCCCGGTATTTCGGTATCCGTGCTGGCACTTATCCTCTTTTTCATAAATGCAAGCGTGCCTTCCATTATCGGCGAGGTTGTTGCCTATGTGGGTAATGTTACGACTCCCCTTGCAATGATGATTATTGGTTCAACTCTTGCAAAGATGAATCCAAAGGAAGTATTTGCGGATTTAAGGGTTTATGTTTTCGTATTGGTAAGAAGCATCGCTTTGCCCCTGCTTCTCTTCCCCTTACTTAAACTTCTTATAAAAGATGACTTTGCTTTGCAGGTTACATTCATCATGCTTGCAATGCCTGCGGCAAGCACTTCTGTTTTATACGCAAAAGAGTATGGCTCAGATGAAAAGTTTGCTGCAAGATGCGTATTTGTAAGCACCTTGTTTTCCATCTTAACCATACCCTTACTGTTACTTATCTGTTTTAAATAACGATTAGTTAAAGAGAGCTGCGGCTCTCTTTTTTAATGCAAAAAGAAGAAGCATTCCAAGTATTCCGCAGGAAATGATCTCGCCTGCTCCGACTGTGATGAATGATAACCATAAAGGCTGTACTCCATACGCATATAAAAGAACGAATGGAACAATTACGGTATTTGCCACAATGGGTGCTACAGGTGCAAGCCAAGGGCTCTTCTTTCTTAAAGCATAAGTTCCTAAAGCTCCAAGGAGTGTCGCAATCGAACCGAAAATGATATCGGGAAGTGCACAGCCTGTAAGGATGTTACTTAAAAGACATCCCACAAAGAGTCCGGGTATTGCTGCGGGTGTGAAAAATGGAAGGATTGTTAATGCTTCCGAGAAACGAACCTGCACTGAACCGTTTGCAAGTCCCAAGGCGTTTGCCACATAAGTGAGCACAACATAGAGTGCCGCGATAATTGCCGCGCGGCAAAGAAATAATACTTTTGAATCTTTCATTTTTTATTCTCCTAGTTTTGTTTTACGTGAGGATGGTTTCGAACTCACGATAAGTGACTTTAACACAATTCTTTTAAGATTTCAAGAAAAACTATTATTTTGCATGTGGTTTTGTTTACTATATCACATTGATTTTTAAATCGCATTGGGTTATAATTTTTAGGCGTATTAGAGGCGCGGGGGTATAAATAATAAGAAGGAATTTAGATAAATGCGTTATACTTTGGGAATAGACATTGGGTCTACCACTGTAAAAATTGCAGTGCTTGATGAATCAAATAAACTTCTTTTTTCTGATTATCAGAGGCACTTTGCCGATATCAGGAAAACTCTTCAGGACTTGCTTAAGGAATGCTACAAAGCCCTTGGTGACATCACTGTTCACCCCATGATTACGGGCTCAGGCGGCCTTACTCTTGCAAATCACCTTAAAGTCCCTTTCACACAGGAAGTAATTGCAGTTGCCACTTCACTTAAGGCTCTCGCTCCTAAGACCGATGTTGCCATTGAGCTTGGCGGTGAGGATGCCAAGATTATCTATTTTGAAGGCGGTAACGTAGAGCAGAGAATGAACGGAATCTGTGCCGGCGGTACAGGTTCATTTATAGACCAGATGGCATCTCTCATTCAGACCGATGCAGCCGGTCTTAATGAATATGCCAAAGATTACAAATCTCTTTACACCATTGCTGCCCGCTGTGGTGTATTCGCCAAGACCGATATTCAGCCTTTAATCAACGAAGGTGCAACCAAGGA
>JAGACI010000037.1 GCA_017614185.1 Lachnospiraceae bacterium
GTAAGGCTCAGCGGTATTCATTTTGGCCGAATAGTTTGATACCTTTACTTCCTTGTCGCTTGTATATCCGCGATACTGGAACTCGCCGTTAAGAATAGGCATTGAGTTGAACTCTGTCGTATTCTTGATTCTTTCAAGTTCTTCCTTAAGTTCAACAACTTCGTCATTGACAATCTTTCTGTCATCATCACTGAGAGTACCGTTGTTGGCTTTAACGCAAAGTTCATTGATACGCTGTAAAATATCCTGCATCTCTGCCATTGCCCCGTCTGCGGTTTCAATGATGGATATTCCGTTTGATGCGTTCTGTGTTGCTACGGAAAGGCCTTTAAGCTGAGCGTTCATTCTCTTTCCCATTGCGAGTCCTGCCGGGTTGTCCTTACCGTGGTTTATCTTAAGTCCTGATGAAAGTCTTTCAAGGGATGCTGCTAAGTTATCGTCGTTTCTCTGTAATGCGTTGTTTGCTATCATTGCGGATACATTGTAATTAATTCTCATGCTGCCTCTTTCCCGCCTAAGCGATTAAAAAACCTGTCTCATTGCTTCAACCACCGTCTTGGCTGCTTTGTAAATCCTGTAGGTGGATTCGTTTTGGATTTTATCTTTCTCATCACCTTTTTCAGGTGTTTTGTATTTACGTGTGTAAAGAAGATTTCTAAAAGATATATCGTCCTTTTCGAATGCAATATTTAGCAGATTATTAAGGTTTTCTCTCTTTTCCGGAGCATCTTTTTCACAGATTAAAAAACCTTCTGCTTCATTTCCGTCAAGTGTGAATGAAACCGATACATCTCCAAGTTCTTCACTGGGGATTGTTACAAGTGCATTGCCCTTGTTTTCGCCATCATGTCTGATGGTAAGTCTTATGGACATTGCATTGTCATCAGCCGACATCGGAATCTCGTATGTCTCCTGCCTTGCCATTCCGACAGCGACCGAAAGGAAAATGTATGAAGACTTCATTTCTCTTACATCTATGCTTGTCAGTTCAGGTGATGTGAAATCTTCCGAAATTCTTTCTTTAAGAGCATCCGCCTCTGCCTCATATGCTTTAAGGGCTTCATCCCTTCCTGTAAATGCATCAAGGATTCCGTTTGAAAAGCTTTCAAGTTCTGCCTTTCCCGCAAACCTGTTAAGTTTGTTCCATGCTTTCTTTGAATCTGCCTTGCCTTCCAAAGCTTCCTTGATGTGAGGAAGTGTCGGTGCAAGATCAGCCTGTTTCAAGAATCCTTCTATGTCTTCTTCCGAAGAAGCCTTTGCCTGGGCTTCAGCCTGTCTGAACTCTTCGAAAGTCTGTCTGTAGATGTAGTCGTTTCTCTGCTCGCCTGCAGAAACCTGAACATCGATGGGAACATCCCTGTATACCAGATCTTTAAGTCCGCCAAACTCATCATCAACAAGGATATCCATGCCCGCTCTCTTGGCAATTCTTGCAGCAGATAAAAGATTTGAGAAATTAAGTTCTCTTCCTGCCTCAAGAACTCTTCCGATTACGGCGCCGTCACTTTTTTCAATCTGGCGAAGCATACGGTAAACACCGATGTAAGCAGTTCTCTCATCCTCGGTAATCTTTCCGGACTGTTCAAGATTGTAAAGGTATCTTGAATAGGTCTCCATCTGTCTTTCGGGATCATCGTTTAGCTCTTTAAAGTATGTCTCAAGGTCCTCAAAGGATGTCTTTAAGGGATTGATTCCGTCTCTGATCATCTTAAGAGTTGTGGCGGGATTCATTCTCTCGACAACTCTGTTTACCCTTCTGTCCGCTTCAACGATTCTTTCAAGGTTCTCTTCTGTAATCTCAACATGGTTGTAAGCAAGGATTCTTACGCCACGTCTGTTTCTCTCGGTTGCCTCTGCTCCGATGTTATCAAGGAGGTCATCAACATTTCTGAATGCCTTCTTAATGCTGTCTCCAAGGTCGGCTCTGGGTGCCGTCATCAATGTCTCATATGATGCCTTTGCCTGGTCCAAAGCGTTCTTGTGCTTTGCGCCTTCGTCATAGAGGTTATCAACAGTTACAGTTTCTTTTCTTTCAAAAATAAGGCTTCCCAAAGCAGAAGCGGGCATCTCATAAAGAGCATTTCTTCTGCTTATTGTTTCATCCAAAAGCTGCTTATTGGAAACAGCCTCTTCTGTGTTACTTTCAGGGAAATATCTCTTGGCAACCTTCTCTTCGGCAGCCTTAAGAGCATCTACAAAAGCTTCCAAATCCGAAGTATCAAGTGAGAAACCGCTTTCGATAAGCTTAACGTTTACTTCAGCAGTCATCTTAAGTCTTGTTTCTTCAAGGATTCTTCTGTCATGTACGCTTGTTGCAGAGTCATTAATAAGCGCTTCTACACGTGCTTCCAGACCTGCTGCAAGTTCATATCTGTTTTCATCTTTTGAAAGATTGGTTTTAAGGGCAGGCCTATAATCTGACATTGCTGTCACAACTCTTTCAACCGCCTCTTTTTCCGATACGGGTAAGTTAACGTTTTTAACCTCATTTAAGCTTTCAAAGTTTGCTTCAGTAAGAGCAATTCCTTTTTCAACAAGCCATGTTGCTTCCCCGATATTTTCTTCGTTTGTCTCCTCACCAATCTGAGTAAGGAAATCTTTTATCTGAGGTAAAATGACATTAGTGTCAACTTCGTCTGCCTTCTTTGCAAAATATCCCATGCCTTCAGCAAAATATCCCTTTGACTGTCTGTCGGCATCTACTGCTCCGGAGTGCTTAGCAAGATAGAGATTATCAATGGTAGGCTCCAAATTGTTAAGCGCCATGAACTTAAGCTCGCCTTCCGATAAAGGGGTAAGTTCGACTGCTCTCTTAACTGCCTCGTCTGCTTCCTTTACGTTTTCCTTTGTAACGGGAACATCCGCTTCCTTCATGGAATTAACAAGGTGGTTTGCATAGCTTTCAGACCCTGTAATCTCTTTTAATACCTCAGGATCAATATCATCATTAAAGCCGGAGATTGAAACACCTGACTTTGCAACCTCTGCTTTTATCTTATCTAAAATTGTTACGCTTGTTTCTACATCACAGGAGGTGGGATCCACGCCTTCCTTAAGCATCTTTCCAAAATCTTCCCCGGACATAGAATGAGACATTACCGTTAAATAGTCCTGTTGCGCAGTTACATCAATAGACTGCGCCTCCTGCATAACATCTCGCATGGTTCTTCCGTGAACCGTGTAAGCCTCGTTATCCGTAACTATTCCGGAAATGTCTGCACTGTAAGCCTGCTGTCCGCCGATTTTGTTTTGTGCTTTTGTACTTTCGTAAGATCTCGCCTTGTCCATGTATGCAGATGAGTTCTCAAATGTAATCTTCATACATTATCTCCAAGGGTTCGAGTTTGTTCTTTCCTCTTTTTCCCAACAAAAAAGAAAAAGAGGTGATGTGCTCACCTCTTATTTCGGCATAAGTTCTATTTTTCTTTAGGATTATCAAAAAGAAAGACAACTGCGCTGAATGCAGGCAGATCAAATCCTATTGAATATTCCTTAAAGTTGGCCTCGATTTTCTCGGCTTTGAGTGTCTTTGGAATCACGCCGCCGTTTCCGCCAAACTCTGTATCATCACTGTTTAACAGAAGTTTATACTTCGTATCAAACGGAACTCCAAGCCTGAAGCCTTCTCTTTTTACTGGTGTAAAGTTTAGAACAAACATTACGTTATTCTTACCGGACTCATCCCTTCTGTAAAAAGCGTATGTGCTGTAGTCTTTGTCATCTGCTGAAAGCCATTCAAAGCCGCCCCAGTTGTTATCGTAGCGATACATTGCAGGGTACTTTCTGTAAATCTCAAGGAGTTTTTTCACATACTCGTGCATTCCCTTGTTTAAAGGTTTTGAAAGGAGGAACCAGTCAAGTTCTCTCGCCTCGCTCCACTCTCTCTCCTGGGCAAAGTCCTGACCCATGAAGAGAAGTTTCTTACCCGCATGGCCAAACATGTATGTGTATCCGGCTCTTAAGTTGGCATACTTATCAACCTCGTATCCCGGCATCTTCCCAACCATCGAGCACTTAAGATGGACAACCTCATCATGCGACAAAGGAAGAATATAATTCTCCGACTCATTGTAACTCATGGCAAAGGTCATGTTGTAATGATTATCTCTCTTATATATGGGATCGAGCTTCATATACTCGCAAAAGTCATGCATCCACCCCATGTTCCATTTAAATGAAAATCCAAGTCCGTCTTCCTCAGGTGCCTTCGTAACCTTAGGCCACGCGGTTGACTCCTCGGCAATCGTCATAAATCCCGGATCCATCTTGTTAATGATTGAATTCAAGTGTTTAAAGAATTCAATGGCATCAAGGTTCTTGTTGCCTCCGTAGATATTGGGAAGCCACTGTCCGTCCTTCTTGCCATAGTCAAGGTAAAGCATGGAAGCTACAGCATCTACCCTCAATCCGTCAACATGGAACTCTCTCATCCAGAATATGGCGTTTGCAATAAGGAAATTTCTGACCTCAGTCTTGCCATAATTAAATATCTTTGTTCCCCACTCAGGGTGTTCGCCTCTTCTCGGATCAGGGTCTTCATAGATACATGTTCCGTCAAACCTTCCAAGGCCATGCGCATCAGGACAGAAATGAGCGGGTACCCAGTCCAAGATGATACCTATGTCATTTTCATGGAGTTTGTTTACAAGATACATAAAATCTTTTGGCTCGCCGTATCTTGATGTTGGAGCATAATAGCCCGTAACCTGATATCCCCATGAACCGTCAAAAGGATACTCTGCTATACCCATAAGTTCAATGTGGGTATATTTCATGGACTTGAGGTATTCAACTATTCTGTCGGCGAATTCTCTGTATGAATAGAATCCGTCCTCAGTCCCGTTAGGATGCTTCATCCAGGAACCAATGTGGCATTCGTAGATAGCCAAAGGCTCTTTCTGCTTATCAACTTTGCTTCTCTTTTTGAGCCACTTGGAATCGCTCCACTCAAAACCTGACAGGTCTGTCACAACTGATGCGTTTGCGGGACGAACCTCTGAAAGATTTCCGAAAGGATCAGCTTTATAGAGTTTTTCATTCGAAGGTGTTGTAATCAGATATTTATATACATCGCCTTCACCAACCCCGGGTACAAAAAGAGCCCAGATTCCTCCGGGTCCTAATTTTTGCATGGGGTGTGACCATTCATTCCAGTTATTGAATGAACCCACCACATTCACATATGCGGCATTCGGAGCCCACACTGCAAAGTATGTGCCCCGTGTCTTATTTTCTATAGAAATGTGTGCACCAAGCTTTTTGTAGATATCGTAATGAGAACCCTGTGCAAATAAATACTGATCATCCTGAGAAATAAATACCTTATCTGCCATTAGGTCTTGCGTCCCCCTTATGCGAAGTCTTTTTCTTTAAGAATAATCATATCCTCTTCATCATAACGCTTTCCGAATAATACGTCAAAGAAATGACCTGCACTCTTGCGGTTCGCATTCCTGATTGCATCGGTAATCATCTTCTTAACCTCAATCATGGTTACTGCATGATCGCTGGTCTGATGATCTGAGATTCTGGTGTGAAGTGCCAAAAGGCCCATCTCATCAATTGAATACTCCTGTGACAATGCGTACTCTTTGCCAAATCTGACAAGCGTGTCATTATCCAGTGCTTCAAGATCAATCTGTGCTGCAAAGCACTCCTGAAGTTTGGGATAACCTTCCATAAGTTTGCCTATAGACTTCTTGCCGCCTTCCATGACAACAATGATTCCGGCATCTTCATTCTGGAGAGACTTGTAAAGCTTCTCTGCAGTTTCCGCACTCATTCTTCCGGCATTCTCGATAATTAGTGCACCATTGGAAATCTTTCCGATAATGTCAACCGGCTCTCTTGCATTGAGGGATGTTCCGCTTATCTTTGCAATCTTTCCTGAGAAGTTGCTGTCTATAAGCTGAATCTCTTTCATGATGTTCTTGGCAAGAGTTGTGGGATCCATGCCTTCCTCACCGGTAATGATAATGTTTCCTGCGTACGGTGCAAGACTTACGGAATCAACTGCATTGACAAGCTGTGTCTGTATTCTCTTGTTCTGAATATAGGAAGCGTAAAGCTCCTTTTCCTCTTTTGTAAGTTCTCTCGGAGTCTGAGAATTATCCTCTGCCTCAGCGGCAGCTTCTGCTGCGGCGACTTCGGCGTTGGCAGCTTTCTCTTTTTCCTCTTTCTCCTCGTCCTTGGAAGCCTTTTCTTCCTCTTTGGTTTCGGTTTCGGCTACAGCCTCTTCCTTTTCTTCGTCTTCCTCAGCTTCTGCATCTGCTGCAGCTTCTTCGGTTTCCTCGGGCTCGGCCTCTGCAACCTCTTCTTCGGTTTCCTCAGATTCGGCATCTGCCTCTTCGGTTTCTTCTACCGCCTCAGTATCTTCCAAAGCCTCCGATTCACCCTCAGCTTCTTCGGTTATCTCTTCTGCAGCCTCCTCAGTTTCTTCTTCTACTGCTGCTTCTTCACCTTCTTCAAGTTCGTCCTCGAAGGTCATCTCTTCAGCGTACTCGTCCTCGGCATATTCCTCATCGGTGTACTCTTCTTCGCCTTCGTATTCGGCGGTTTCCTCAGCGCCTTCGTAATCCTCATAATTCTCATCATCATAAGGAATATCTTCATATGTTGCGTTCTCGTCGATAGGCTCTTTCTCAAGTTTCTCCAAAAGGCCGTCTCTTGCGGAAACATCAAAGTCTATAAGAATGTTACCGGTGTGCTCGAGAACTCTCTGTCTGACCTGCTCTTCAAGTGCTCTCTCGTTCTCTTTCTTCTTCTCTTCCCACTCGGCAAGAATATCTTCCAGTCTGAGCTGACCGGTTATCTGCTTATCGTCATCATCAGAAGCCTCGGGAACAACAAGTGACATCTGTCCGTCATATTCCATTCCCCAGAACTGATTAAACTTCTCGTCGTCTGTTGCGGGAGCTTTATCCTCTACAACGATCTCTTCAAGGTTCTGAGTGTTGTTTTCCTCACGGATTTCCTTCAATACCTTGGTTGCCATGGGATCGTCTTCAACGAATCCTGCTCCGTCAAATGACTCAGCCTCAGTTTTAACCTCTGTATATGCATCGGAACCCGCATCATGAACCGACTTAACATCACCGGGATGAAGAGAAGTGCTCACAGGACGAATCAGATTGTCAGGAGTAACCTCCCACATATCCTTCATGCTGTTCGCAAGTTCCTTCTGAAGATTAATTGTGTTGTACTCACCGACATCAGTCTTAACCTGAAGGTTATCCACGTGATCAGGTTCAGCGATAGGCTCTTCAATTGCATCCTCATTGGGGATAACCGTTGTGTAAGGCTTCTCCTCAACAGGGTAAAGGCTTCCCGTAATATCCTTGGTGTCATACTTCGCCTGCTGGGTAGGAGTAAGAGGCGAATGCTGCATCTTAAGCTCCATAGCCTTGGTTACATACTTACCCTCGCCATACCACAGGATAAGTTCGTCACATTCCTCTATACACTTGGCAGAATCGCCGATTCTGTGATAGAGATATGCAAGCTCATACTGCCACTTGGGAATGGGTGTGTTCTTCTTAAGCTGCTGAAGAACTTCTATTCTCTCCTCAAGGGAGACATCCTGAGCAACGTACAATTTATACTGAAGGACATATCTTCCGTAATCTTCGGGTGCAAGCAAAACATACTCTTTGTAATACTCAAGAGCCTGTACATACTGATCTAACTTAATGCACAGCTCGCAGAGCGCAAAAACAACACTCTTCGATGAAGGGTGTCTCTCGTAAGCAAGATTGAGGAGTTCCTGAGCGTCCTCCAATCTGTTCACATATTTATATACATCACTGATTTTGCAAAGCGTCTTAGTGCTCTTAACACGCTTCCAGTCGATTGAATCGGCTATTATCGCAGCCTCCTCGAAATCATTCTCCAAAATAAGTGTATCTATTTCTCCGAGTCTGACTTTGTATTCATACTTATCCAAGGTAGTCACCTCTGTAAACTTTTGTAGGATATCATACTCCCACTCCTAATTAGTTTACCACATCATATAGATGATTTTCAATAAAATATAGAGTTTTTTTGAAGAAAAATACTAGATATAGTGGTCTGCTATTGATATGCATATGCATAGA
>JAGACI010000238.1 GCA_017614185.1 Lachnospiraceae bacterium
CACACAAAAATAATGCGATAACTTTTTTCATAATTATTTTTTCTCCTTTTTATTTTCTTTTGGCATGTAATTAACCAAGAAAAGCAATATTAAAACAGTGATAAATATAATGGAGGAGAGGGCATACATTTCAGGCTTGATGCCCTTTTTAACCTCAGAATAAATCTTGGTTGATAATGTGTCGATTCCGGCACCCTTTGTAAAGTGAGTGATGATGAAATCATCAAGTGACATTGTAAACGCCATCAAAAAGCCGGAGAGGACGCCCGGAAGTATATCCGGGAAAACAACCTTCATAAAAGCCTTAAAAGGCGAGGCTCCTAGGTCCAAAGCTGCTTCATATGTGCTTGGATTAAGAGCTTTAAATCTCGGAAGAACTGAAAGTATAACGTAAGGAATATTGAACGTTATATGGGCAAGCAGGATAGTCATAAATCCAAACTTGAATCCGAGAGTGATAAACAAAAGCATGAGAGAGATACCTGTTACGATATCGGCATTAAGCATGGGGATGTTGGTGATGCCGATGATTATTGAACGGGATCTCTTTTTCATTGCCTGAATTGCAATACATGCAATGATTCCTATTATTGTTGCGACAAGAGATGAGATAAACGCGATAAGGAGAGTATTCCATAAAGCACCCATTATGTCGCTGTTTCTAAATAATGATGAATACCACTTTCCTGTAAATCCACCCCATTTGGCTCTTGTCTTTGATTTGTTGAATGAAAGAACAATAAGCGTCGCAATAGGAGCGTAGAGGAATATAAGGATGAGGATGATATAAATCTTGCGAAGTACATTTCTCATAGCATTGTACCCTCCCCATCTTTATCGGTTATTGCGGTAATAACCATGTTCACAATGATAAATATCATAAGAACGATACTGAGACCCGAGCCAAGATGCCAGTTTCCGGTCTGAGTAAATTCCTGCTCGATTACGTTACCGATTAGCAAAATCTTCGAACCGCCAAGGAGAGTGGAGATAACGAAGGTTGTAAGAGCGGGGACGAAAACCATGGTAACGCCGCTTATGATACCGGGTGTGCTTAAGGGCAGCATAATCTTTAAAAATGTCTGGAAGCCGTTTGCACCGAGATCCCTTGCGGCATTGATTACGTTTTTGTCAATTTTGGCAAGAGAGTTGTAAATGGGAAGCACCATAAAAGGAAGGAAGTTATAAACCATACCAAGAATGATTGCTCCCGAAGTGTTTATAATGTTGATGCCGGGAAGACCGAGCATCTTTAATACTGAGTTGATTACACCGGTTTTCTCAAGCAAAGTCTGCCATGCGAGAGTTCTTAAAAGGAAGTTCATCCACATGGGCAGAATAAAGATAAATACAATAAAACTGTGCTGGTTAACATTGAGTCTTGAAAGAATCATGGCAAGAGGATATGCCAAAACCAGACAGATAAGTGTGCTTTCAAGAGAAAGCTTAATGGCAAGCCAAAGCGCTTTTGAATGCTCGGCTGTGGCAACTGCCATGATATTTTCCAAAGTAAAAGCTCCCGACTTATCGGTTAAACCGTAGTAGAAGACCATCAAAAGAGGAATGATGATGAAAACTACCGACCAGAAAAGGTAAGGAGCCGATAAAGCCTTCTTACTCATCGATTCCGACTGCCTCCTCATCCTCCGAAGCGGGTTTGTTCATTATCTGAATGTTGAAAGGATCAACCTGTATGCCTACCTTTGTTCCCACCTGGAAGCACTTGGTTGACTGAACGAGCCACTCAAAGCCGTTAGCCATAACTTCCATCTCGTAGTGAACACCTTTAAAGATTACGTGGCTTACAACGCCCTGAATTGTTCCTTTGCCTTCAGGTACAAGCTCAACGTCCTCAGGTCTTATTACAACGTCGACGGGAGTATTGTTACCAAAGCCTTCATCTACACAGGCAAACTTGGCACCAAGAATCGATACAAGCTTATCCTCAATCATGATACCGTCGATAATGTTTGAATCACCGATAAAGTCTGCAACGAATGCGTTTTCAGGCTCGTTGTATATCTTCTCGGGAGTACCGATCTGCTGAATATAACCCTTGTTCATAACAACGATTGTATCTGACATTGTAAGGGCTTCTTCCTGATCGTGAGTTACATATATAAATGTAATGCCCAGTTCGTTCTTAAGTCTTATAAGCTCGTACTGCATGTCCTGCCTGAGCTTTAAGTCAAGTGCTCCCAAAGGCTCATCGAGAAGTAAGAGCTTGGGCTCATTAACGATAGCTCTTGCAATAGCGATACGCTGCTGCTGACCGCCGGATAATGAATCAGGCATTCTGTTTTCATAACCGTCAAGGTTTACAAGCTTAAGAGCGTACTTAATCTTGTCATCTATGTAAGACTTTGATTTGTTCTTGATTTTAAGGCCGAAAGCAATGTTCTCGGCGATAGTCATGTGTGTAAAAAGAGCGTACTTCTGGAAGACTGTGTTAAGAGGTCTCTTGTTGGGGGGAAGCTTGGTTATATCATTACCCTCAAAGATAACCCTTCCTGTATCGGGAGTCTCAAATCCTCCAAGAATACGAAGAGTAGTAGTCTTGCCGCAGCCGGAAGGACCAAGAAGAGTGAGAAACTCATTCTCTCTTATATAAAGATTCAAATCATCGATTATAAGCTCTCCGTCAAAAGATTTTGAGATATTCTGCAAATCAACCAGTTTTTTCATCTATTTATACTTCCTTAATTTCTAAAATGAGGGTGGTGTGCTTACCCAAATGAGAGTAGCTCCGGTTTTGTCATTGGCTTTGATGTGGTGAGACGATGAAGGGGTGAAATAGAAGGACTCACCTTTTTTCACCTTCATGGCTTTGCCGCCGACGACCAAAGTAATGCTTCCTGAGAGGACATAGCCGAATTCCTCACCTTCGTGAGGTACATCGGGATAGGTTGAACCGCCGGGCTTAAGCGTAAGCCTTATAGGCTCCATAATGTTTTTCTGACAGTTGGGTATAATCCATTCGACTTTGTTGCCGAGCTCGTCATCTGTTTTTTCAAAATAATCAGAATCGTGAAAAACAATCTGTTTATCTTCCGAGTCTTTGAAAAAATCTTTGAGATCGGTTCCTAGCACCTGCAAAATGTCGACCAGAGTGGCGATTGAAGGAGAGGTCAAATCTCTTTCAAGCTGAGAAATAAAGCCCTTTGAAAGCTCCGCTCTGTCTGCAAGTTCTTCCTGCGTAAGACCGTTTAATACCCTTAATTCCTTGATTTTATTCCCTATTTCCATGTCTTATTCGTATTCCTCAAATATTAAACCAAAAGTTTACTTTTACTAAACACGCCGAGACTTATTATACATCTTGACATTCATTTGTCAATTGTTATTTTACATATGGAATGGTATAATTTTATGTGCAAAGGAGACAGTCATGGAAGAGAAAAAATATGTAGCTTATGTTTCCACCTATACCATGGGTGACAATCATGGTATCAAGATATATGACGTTGATTTGAAGAAGGGCAGATTTACCGAGAAGGCCGAGGTCGAGATTACCAATTCTTCATATGTAACCATATCCAAGAATGATAAATATCTTTATTCGATTACAGACTTTGGCGTTGAGTCCTACAAGATTATGAAGGACGGCATGCTTAAGGTTATCAATATGGCGCCCATCAACGGAATGAGAGGATGTTATCTTACAACGGGTAATGAGGATAAATATCTTTTCGTTGCAGGATATCATGACGGTAAAGTAACCGTATTAAGACTTAATTCAGACGGCTCAATCGGTGAGATTACCGATGAGATTTATAATAAGGGAATGGGAATTGCCAGTGAGCGTTCCTTCAGACCCCATATCAGCTGCGTTAAAATGACAAGAGATTCCAAGTTCTTATGCGTTGCTGACCTTGGAATGGACCACGTTGATGTCTACAGCGTTGACTATGAGAAGGGCAAGCTTAAACATGTCGATGTAATAAGAAGCGAACAGGAATCAGGCCCCAGACACATTAAGTTCTCTAAGGACGGAAGATTCCTTTATATCGTTCATGAACAGAAGAACTTCATAGACGTATACAGCTATGAGTGCAAAAACAACATGCCTTTCTTTGAGAAGGTTCAGACCATCTCAACTCTTAATGAGTATCATGCAGGCGGAAGTGTTGCGAGCGCACTTACATTTTCAGATGATTACAAGTATCTTATAAGCTCAAATGCCGGAGATAACTCTGTTGTAGCTTATAAGGTTAATGAGAAAACAGGTTTCCTTGATAAGATATTATGCCTCCCCGTAAGTGGAGAATATCCCAAGGATGCAGCATTATTCCCTGACAATAAACATTTGGTAAGCTTAAACCACGAGTCCAATACAATGACCTTCTTTAACATCGATTTAAGTAAGGGAACACTTGTTATGAACGGACCCGAGATTAAGGTCGAAAGCCCCAACTGTGTCATTTTTAAGGCTATAGAAGGCTAACTGATGGCAACGACAATGAAGAAAACATTCCTTGACAAACTCAGGGAAAAAGTTAACGGATGGTACCGCAAAAACCCGTCACTAAGGCCTCTTTACAAGGCCTTTGTTGTTGTGGTTTTGTTTTTCTACCACATTGTCATGCACTTTGCTTCAAACGGCAAGAAATACCTTTGCGGGGTAGTTGTTCTTGCCCTTTTTTTGGCTAATACCAGCTTTACCTATTACGGTAACGGCGAAATCATTCAGACGGAGGCAGCCAATAATTCGGACATTGCACTTGTAACCGAGCAGGATATCAATACATCGGCTCTGAGCCCTGAAGAGGTTGATGCAACAGGCTTTGGCTCCGGTGATTACCAGACAGATGATTCGGAAGATTCATTTACGCTTGAAGATATCTGGGAAGAACACGCAGCGTATCTTGAGAATACCGAAGAACACATGCCTGTAACCGACAAGTATGAGAACGTTACGTTTGATAAGGACGACTGGAGAATTATCCTTGTTAATAAGCAGCACCCGATTCCCGATGATTATGAATTTGAACTCGCCGTAATCAAGGACTGGATGATGTGTGATTCAAGAATCCTTGAAAGCCTTCTTCTTATGATGAAGGATGCAAATGATGCCGGATATCCGCTTGCAATCAATTCACCTTACAGACGCATGTCCGATCAGGTGTATCTTTTTGACAGAAAGATTAACAAGTTCATGAGCCTTGGCATGTCATACATGGATGCCTATAAGACAACGGCTTATTCGGTTACGGTTCCCGGTGCTTCAGAGCATCAGCTGGGACTGGCTTTAGATATAGTAGGCGCAGGATACAATGCTCTTAATGAAGCATTTGGAGAAACGGGGGCCGGAAAGTGGCTTGCTGATAATTCATATAAATATGGATTTATTCTTAGATACCCCAAAGGTAAAGAGTATATTACAAGCATTGAGTATGAGCCCTGGCACTTCAGATATGTGGGCGTTGAAGCAGCCACAATTATTTACGAGAACGATTTGTGCCTCGAAGAATTCTGGGAGGAATATGTATATTAATGTATAAACTGATTAAAAAGTGCGGAA
>JAGACI010000239.1 GCA_017614185.1 Lachnospiraceae bacterium
AGAGCGATGGATGCCATGGAGGAGTTTATCAAGGAGAATACCGACCTTAAGAAGGCAGACGATAAGATGATTGGCAAGATTAACAGGATTGCCGAGATGGCAAGGGAACTTTCCGAAGAACTTGGAAGAGATGTAACTCCCGAGGAGATTGCAAAGGAGAATAATATTTCTGTTAAAAGTGTAAGGGATGCAATGCTTATCACCGGCGATAAGATAGACGGAATCAGCAAAGGACAGACTACATGAGCATAACCGACAAGAATATAACATACGAAGATTACAAGTTTGTCCTTCAGGACACTTTAAATAACGTCGTAAGCTTTGGTGCCAAGCTTTCCTACAAGGAAATCTTAGAGAGAGAAGATGTGCCCTTTAAGTTTAAGGCAATCTGTAAGAAGTACATCTTCGAGGATAAAGACGAAGATACAACACTTGAAAGCCTCATCTACTACATGGAAGAAGGCGGGTTTGACTTCGAGTGTTTAAAGCAGCTTAAGTGCAGAGTAAAGGTTGCATCTCCTGTTACTAAGAAGAGCTTTTTTGGCAAGACAGAAACAGTATTTAAGCAGAAAACTGTTAAGATAGAAGATTTTGCAAGAATTCCTGCAAAACAAAAAGAGGCGGAAAAGACAGTGATTCTCGAGGTTTCCGTTTCAAAAATGGCCTTGTCTGTATTCTCGGCATAGGATGAGAGGAAGATATGAATCTTAAGGATTTAAAAGGATATGAATTACTTGGAACCGAGGAACTTAAGGATATTAAGTCCGAAGGTTATATATTAAAGCATATTAAGACAGGCGCGAGGGTAGCGGTTATTGCCAATGACGATGACAATAAGTGCTTTGCGATAGGATTCAGAACTCCGCCAAAGAACAGCACAGGTGTGGCTCATATCATCGAGCACTCCGTATTGGAAGGCTCGGAAGCCTTCCCTGTTAAGGACCCCTTTGTCGAGCTTTGCAAGGGCTCATTAAACACATTTCTTAATGCACTTACATATCCCGACAAGACTCTTTATCCCGTTGCAAGCTGCAATGACTTAGACCTTCATAACCTTATCCATGTGTATATGGATGCGGTTTTACGTCCCAATATCTACAAGAACAAGTTCATCTTCCTCCAGGAAGGCTGGAGATATGAGATGGAATCCGAGAAGGATGACCTTACAATTAACGGTATCGTTTATAACGAGATGAAAGGTGCCTTTTCAAATGTTGACGACATAATCGAAAGATACGCTCAAAGGAGCCTTTATCCCCATACCATTTACGGAAATGAGTCGGGCGGCGACCCCAAGGATATACCTGATCTTTCATACGAGGAATTCCTTGAATTCCATAAGAAGTTTTATCATCCTTCAAACAGCTACATATACCTTTACGGAAATGTGGATGCCGCGAAGGAACTTGATTACATTGACAAAGAATACTTAAGTCACTATGACTTTCTTGATATTGATTCATCAATCGGCCTGGAACCTGCATTTAAAAAGAGACAGGAGAGCGTAGTAGAGTACGCAGTCTCTGATGAGGATTCGGAGGAAGGAAACTATCACTACAGTTTAAATTTCAGCATCGAGAACGCGCTGACAAAGACTACACTCGATGCGATTGACGTGCTTGACTATGCGCTTTGCTCGGTTCCCGGTGCACCTCTTAAAGAAGCTTTGATTGACGCCGGAATCGGCGACGATGTTTACAGTTCATTTGAAGGCGGAATTTATCAGCCTTACTTTTCAATCATTGCAAGGAACTGTAACAAAGAAGATAAAGAAGAATTCCTCAGAATAGTTGAGGAGACTCTCAACGACCTTGTTAAGAACGGCATAGACAAAAAGGCACTCCTTGCAGGCATTAATTACTATGAATTCAAGTACAGAGAGGCTGATTACGGCTCATACCCCAAGGGACTTATGTACGGACTTTCTGCATTTGACAGCTGGCTTTACGATGACACAAAGCCTTTTATGCATGTTCTTCGTAACGATACGTACGCATACCTTAAGAAACAGGTTGAGACCGATTTCTTCGAAAAGCTCATCAAGAAATACCTTATTGACAATAAGCATCAAAGCTTTGTAACCGTTAAGCCCGTAAAAGGCCTTACCGCCAGGGAAGAAAAGAAGCTTGCAGATAAGCTTAAAGATATAAAGAAAAACCTTTCAAAGGATGAAATTAAAGCCATTGTCAAGCAGACAAAGGAATTAAAAGAGTGGCAGGAGAGCGAGGATACTCCCGAAGCTTTGGCTACAATTCCAATGCTTTCAATAGCGGACCTTAACAGAAACGCCAAAAAGTTTGTTAATGACGAACGTAAGCAGAACAATGTCAATATATTGTTCCATAACATTTTCACCAACGGAATTGCCTATATAAGGCTTGTGTTCAGGGTATCCGGTATAAGTGAAGAGGATATGTGCTATCTGGCCCTTTATAAGAACGTTTTGGGCCTTGTAAGCACCTCGAAGCATGACTACGGTGAACTCTTCAGTGAGATTCATCTATCGACAGGCGGAATCAGTCCTGCACTAAATGTATATACCGATACTCTTTCAAGAGAAGTCATTTTTACTTTTGACCTTAAGGCGAGTGTCCTTTATGACAATGCGGGCAGGGCGTTTGAACTTATGAACGAGATGCTCTTTGAATCGGATTTTACCGACAAGAAGAGAATAAACGATCTTGTAAACGAGCTTTATACAAGATTCCAAAGTTCAATTCTTTCATCAGGAAACGCCTTTGCATATTTAAGGGCGCTTAGAGGAACTTCGAAACAGGCATACTTAAATGACCTTACGGACGGCGTTGCCTTCTTTGAAAAAGTAGAAGAGTGGTACAAGGATTTTGACAGCCACTTTGATGAAATAACAGCCGGTATTTTAAGGGTAAAGAGCGCACTCCTCAGGAAAGGCAACTTTATGCTTGATCTGACCTGCGATGAAGACGGATATAAAAAAGTTGTGGCATATTTGCCTTCTCTTGTCTCAGGCCTTGATAAAGATGAAAGCGCACCAAAGCCCCTTATGCTTAATCCAAAGGGAATTAAGGAGGGTCTTAAAAACAGCGCCCAGATTCAATTCGTTGCCTGTGGCGGAAACTACAGGGATAAGGGCGAGGAATACACCGGTGTTATTAATGTTTTAAAGGTGATGCTTGCCTACGATTACCTTTGGTCAGAAATCAGAGTCAAGGGTGGCGCATACGGATGCATGAACATGATAACAAGGAATGGTGACGGATGTTTCGTATCCTACAGAGATCCCAACCTCAAAGAAACCATAGAGGCCTTTGAGGCATGCGCCGATTATATCGAGAACTTCGAGGCTGACGAATCCGTAATCACCAAGTACGTTATCGGTGCCATCGGAAATCTTGACACGCCTCTAAATCCTGCGGCAAGAGGATACAATTCACTGGTAGCATATATGAGTGCAATAACCGATGAGGTTATTCAGAAAGAAAGAGAGCAGGTTATTGATACGAGTGTAGAGGATATCAGGGCCTGTGCGAAGATTGTGAGAGCATTTATGGATCGCCACTCGCTTTGCGTAGTGGGAAATTCGGGCAAAATAGACGAGAACAAGGATTTATTTGATACAACCAGAAATATTTTCACAGTTTAAACAGGAGGACAAATTATGAAAAGAAAGTTAATCAAGGCAGTATCACTGGCAGTAATGTCATCAATGCTTCTTGCATTCGTCGGATGCGGCGGAGGCAGTTCGAGCAACAAGTCAGAATATGCGACTACGGAATCGGCTACGGAATCGGCTGCGGCATATGACGATTATGATTACTATGATGACTATTACGCAGGCGAAGCTTACACAGAAGAAGCTATGGCTGCTGATGGCAAGGTTGCCGTTGACGCCAACACAGATGTTGAAGTAAACGAAAGCAACACAAGCAACAGAAAGCTCATCAAGACAGTCAACATGTCTGTTGAAACCAAGGAGTTTGATAACCTTGTATCGGGAATCGAAGAGCAGGTTGCATCAACAGGCGGATATGTCGAATCATCAGACATTTCAAACTACAACTATTATTCAAACAGGGATGCGGTAAGGCATGCAAGCTACACCGTCAGAATTCCTGCAGACAAGCTTGATTCTTTCCTTGAGAGAGTTAAAGGCTTTTCAAATGTAACATCAATCAATCAGGACGTAAGAGATGTAACCCTTTCCTACACTGACCTCGAGGCTCACAAGAAGTCACTCCAGACTGAGCATGACAGACTTATCGATCTTCTTGATAAGGCTGATACAATGGAAGACATTCTTACAATCGAGGAGAGACTTGCAGAGGTAAGATACTCACTTGAAAGCATGGAGAGCCAGCTTCGTGTTATGGATAACCAGGTTGTTTACAGCACGGTTTATATCGATATCAGCGAGGTTAAATTACTTACCGTTGTTGATCCCGAGACTGACGGACAGAGAATGGTTAGAAGATTCTGGGAGAACATCTACAGCATCGGAAGAGGCTTTAAGGAACTTGGCATCAACATCGTTATTGCACTTCCTTACCTTGTTCTTTGGGCTGTTATCATTCTTATCATCTTTGTGATTGTAAGACTTATTATCAAGCACAATAAGAAGAAAGATTTAAAGAAGGCAATGGCTGCACAGGCTGCCGGCGGCTATGATATGTATACAGGTAAACCCATCGCGAATCCCGGCAATACACAGGCGCCTGAAAAGAAAGAAGAGAATTAATGGCTGATACAAAGCAGTACAAATCAGGGTTTGTAAACTTAATAGGACGTCCCAATGTGGGCAAGTCGACTCTTATGAACAGACTTATCGGTCAGAAGATTGCGATAACATCCAAGAAACCTCAGAC
>JAGACI010000240.1 GCA_017614185.1 Lachnospiraceae bacterium
GAAACAGTTTGTGCAACTCTTAAAGAGAACGGCATTACACCTTTCGCACTCGCTAACGCTCCCAAGTGGACAGGTTCCATGTACTACATGTACCTTGTAGCACGTCACTCAGGAAACGATGAGTTCGACGCAGCTTACACACAGGAAGGTTCATTTGGTTCAGAGGCATTCCTCTTTGCAAGTGACAAGATCCAGGATTGGGTTAAGAAGGGTTACTTCCCCGATGGTGTTAACTCACTTTCACCCGATGATGGACAGGATAAGGCCCTCCTCTATGACGGAAGCTGCGCTATGATGCTTCACGGTTCATGGATGGCAGGAAGCATGTCATCAGATAACGCTGACTGGTATCAGGAGAACATCGGAGTATTCCGTTTCCCTGAAGATACAGAAGCTAAGGCAAAGGGTGTTCCTCAGAACGTTGAGATCGGTACCGCAATCGGTAACTGCTTCAACTTCAACAGCAAGGGCGATCAGGCTAAGCTTGATGCTATGTATGTGCTCGCTACTCAGTACTACAACGACGATACTTACAACCAGATGCAGATGGACAGCTTCCAGACTCCTTCAATCAAGGGCTTCGAGAAGCAGGTTACAGATCCTAACATGAAGATAATTACAGAGGTATTCTTCAACGCATCAAACGTTCAGCTTTGGTATGACCAGTATCTTCCTGCATCAGTAACAGAGGTTCACAAGAACAGCATGTCTGCTCTCTTTGGCCTTGAAAAAGACGGCGCAGAAATCGGCGCAGATCAGGACGCAGCAATGAAGGCTGCACTTGCAGAAGAATAATATTAATTTAACTTCTTATAGAATGTGTTGCTGAATAGCTGCCTGCCGCCGTCTTGACGGCAGGCGGCTTTCACATACAGGAGGGGATACATGGCTCATAAATCCGAAAACAATAACGGACTTGCAAAGGTCAGGAGAAAGAGAACAGCAATAGCAGCAACGGTTTTCCTGCTTCCTACCTTTATACTGATTGCCGTTTATTTCATATATCCGATCATTGACACCTTTGTAATAAGCGCCTACAAGTGGAACGGCATTTCATCCGACCGTACTTTCATAGGGCTTCAGAACTGGGTGTCTTTGGTGCATGATAAGAATTTCTGGGGAGCATTCGGCCACAACGTGGTCATCATGGTGTTCTCAATCCTTTTGCAGATCCCGATAGGTATGCTTCTTGCAACCTTTCTCGATGCCGGAGGAAAGAAATCCAATATATTTAAAATCATATGGTTCCTGCCATATTTAATGAGTTCAGTTGCCATCGCATTCCTTTTTACATATGCGCTTGCAACAAACGGAGGAATCATCTCCTCGCTCGCAAGTATTTTCCAGGGTAAAAAGGTTACAATCGACCTGCTTGGAAGATCACCTCACGCGCTCTTTGCGGTTATCGGTGTAATGGCATGGCAGTTTACTCCTTTTTACATGGTTTATTTCATCGCGGGTTACAGCAATATCGACACCGCAATCTATGAAGCGGCGATAATCGACGGCGCAACAAGAGGCCAGTACGTAAGAAGAATCGCTATTCCTCTTCTTGGCCCCATCTTTAAAACAGCCTGCACAATGTCACTTATAGGTTCACTTAAGTACTTCGACCTCATCTGGAACATGACGCAGGGCGGCCCCGTCAATTCGACCGAGCTCATGGCCACATACATGTACAAGTTATCCTTCCAGCAGTTCAACATGGGTTACGGCTCATGTGTGGCAGCCGGTATGTTTATTCTGATTACCTTCATCGCACTTTTGTTCCAGAAGGTATTCGTAGTAAAGGAGGATTACTGATATGCAGGCTAAAGAGGTCGATTATACAAAAGAGAAAAGAAAAACAGCAATCGGCTGGGGAATCGCCATTTTCTTTGCCTGTGTATGGCTGGTGTTAACCCTTACGCCCTTTGTATTCATGGTACTTAACTCTTTCCGTAAGCAGTTCGATATGCTTCAGCAGGGAGTTTTCCATATGCCCGATCCCTGGTACTTCCTTAACTATGTTGAGGTTGTGACTCACGGATTCTTCGGATACTTTTTCAGAAGCGTAATCGTAGTGAGCATATGCCTTGTGTTAATGCTTGCTATTTCAGCATTTGCGGCATATCCTCTTGCGAGAATGAAGTTCAGATTCCGCGGCCTTATCTATGCCGGAATCGTAGCGATGATGTCGGTGCCCATGCACGTGACTTTGATCCCTATTTTTAAACTGACTACCGATATGGGACTTTACGACTCACTTTCGGCTCTTGTCGGACCTTATGTCACTTTTGCACTTCCGATGTCTGTATTCATTTTGACAGCTTTCATGATGACCATCCCCAAGGAACTTGAGGAGTCTGCAGAGATTGACGGATGCGGTCGTTTCCGCAACTTTTTCACAATCATTCTGCCTCTTTCAAAGTCGGGATTGTCAACTCTGGCAATATATAACGGCGTGTCCATGTGGAATGAATTTGCTTTTGCAAACACACTCCTTCAGACACCCACTCACAAGACACTTCCGCTGGCACTTGGCCAGTTTAAGGGAGAACATGCCCTTGATATACCTATCATCCTTGCAGTTTTGACACTTTCGGTTTTACCGATGATCATTCTGTTTATCATTTTCCAGGATAAGCTTGTAAAAGGTATGATGGCAGGTGCTGTGAAGGGTTAACAACACAACACGACAAATGGAGGATATTTGCCTATGACTATTTACGTTGATGTGAATGCAGCGTTTGACGGAAACGGCACCAAAGACTGCCCTTTCAAGCGTATCAACGAGGCAGCAAAGATTGCTTTGCCGGGTGATGAGATTATCGTTTTGCCCGGAGTCTATCGCGAGAATGTCAACCCTGTTAATGCAGGGCGCGAGGACGCAAGAATCGTATATAAGAGTGAGAAACCTTTGGGTGCAATCATCACAGGTGCAGAGCCCGTTAAGGACTGGGAGCCTTACAAGGGAAATGTATATGTGACAAGAGTTAAAAACAGCATCTTTGGCGACTACAATCCCTATACAACTCTCGTTTACGGAGACTGGTATTTTGCCACACCCAACAAGCACACAGGCTGCGTATGGCTTAACGATAAAGCGCTTTACGAAGCAGTAACGCTGGAAGAGTGCGAGAAGGGTGAAGTTTACGAGTGCTCCTGGGTACCTGAAGAATCTAAGATTAAATGGTTTGCAACCCAGGATAAAGAGAAAGATGAAACCGTAATCTATGCGAACTTTGGCGGCGCTGATCCCAACAAGGAAAATGTTGAAATCACAGTTCGCCGTGAGTGCTTTATGCCACAGGAAGAAGGCGTCGGTTACATAACCGTAAGCGGATTTAATATCAATAAGGCAGCTACCACATGGGCTCCTCCCGCAGCTTATCAGGACGGTATGATAAGCCCGCACTGGAGCAAGGGCTGGATTATTGAGGACTGCGATATTTGGGGAAGCAAGTGCGCAGGAATCTGTGTCGGCCGCTACTTCGATCCCGAGAACAGCAACTTCTACACGACAAAACATGTAAAGAGCCCCACTCAGATGGAGCGTGACTCGGTTTGCCGCGGACAGTACTATGGCTGGCTTAAGGAGAAGATCGGCGGACATATCATCAGAAGAAACAACATCCACCACTGCGAGCAGGGTGGTATCATCGGCCGTATGGGCGGTGTATTCAGTGTAATTGAGGATAATCATATACATCACATAAATAACATGATGGAACTTGGCGGAGCTGAGATTGCGGGAATCAAGATGCACGCTGCGATTGACGTCGTTATGAGACGTAATCATATCCATCACTGTACCATGGGAATCTGGTGCGACTGGGAA
>JAGACI010000241.1 GCA_017614185.1 Lachnospiraceae bacterium
TGATTCGACATTTTTTCAAAAAATCCACTCCATTCATTTTATGCATATGCATACTGACAGGGCTCTTCGGAGTCCTGGAAGGATGCAGCGGTAATAGTGCGTCCGATTCAGAGTATGAGCTTCCCGCAAGTATCGACATGAGTGATGTCGCATCAGACGAGAGTACTGTATCTGCAGAACTTCCCGAAGGCGGAATCGAGAATGCGATAGACGATAATTATAGAAACTACTATGAGATTTTCGTTTATTCATTCTATGATACAAACGGTGATGGAATCGGCGATTTGAATGGCGTTACAGAAAAACTTGACTATGTGGCTGAACTTGGCTGCAACGGCATATGGCTTATGCCGATAATGCCTTCGCCGACATATCACAAGTACGACGTAATAGATTACAAAGCGGTTGACCCTGAGTACGGTACTTTGGATGATTTTAGAAATCTAACGAAGAGTGCCCATGAAAAGGGCATAAGAGTAATAATCGACTTTGTAATCAATCACTCAAGCTCCAAGAATGCCTGGTTTAAACAAGCCTGCGATTACTTAAAGACTCTTGGTGAAAACGATACTCCAAGTCCCGAGGATTGCCCTTACGTGGATTACTATCATTTTTCCAGAGAAAAAGTAAACTCGACATGGTATAAGGTTAGCGGCTCAGACTTTTTCTATGAGGGACAGTTCTGGTCGGAAATGCCCGATTTAAATCTTGCAAACGAGGATCTTAGAAGAGAACTTGAGTCAGTTGCGGATCTCTGGATTGATGCCGGAGTTGACGGCTTTAGAATGGACGCGCCTCTTCACTTTGAGGAGGGTGACTCGGCATTTAACTGTGAGGTTTTATCCTGGCTTTACGAATACTGTAAATCCAAGAATCCTGACTTCTATATGGTAAGTGAGGTCTGGGATTCCAAGTCATCTATCTCAACATACTATGAGCTTTCAAAGACACCGAGCTTTTTTAACTTCCCCACATCACAGATGGAAGGAAGCATTTTAAGCACGGTTATGGGAAATATGCCGGCCGATAAGTTTATGAACGTAATGGTTGGCTATCAGGATGATTACAAGTCGGGTAATCCCGATTACATTGATGCTCCCTTTATCACAAATCATGATCAGGGACGTCCCTGCAACATCCTTCAGTCGGATCCCGATGCGATGAAGTTCGCCGGTGGATTGCTCTGCACCATGTCCGGTAACCCTTTCATCTACTATGGCGAAGAAGTCGGAATGAAGTCGAAGGGTAACAAGGATGAAAACAAGAGACTTCCGATGAACTGGTCGCTTGGTGATATCGAAGGAAAGACAAAGGGGCCCAAAGATGCGGATAAAGGCATCGAGCAAAGTTTCCCCGGAGTCGATGAGCAGGCCAAGGACCCTGACTCAATTTATAACTACTATAAGAGAGCTCTTGCAATGAGAAACACCTTCCCTGAGATAGCAAGAGGAGAAGAGAAGGTGCTTTCTGCTTCAAGCGGAATGCAGGCAATTATGTCAAAAGAGTATGAGGGAAGCGTTATCTTAATCGCCGTTAACTCAGCCAAGAAGCCTGCGCAGTTTGATATAAAGTCTGCCTCATCAGAAGTTGGAGCAAAGGAAGGCTTGGAGGTAGCATATTCCTTAACACTTCACGGCGATGAGATAGAGATAAACGACGGGGTATTATCAATGCCTGAACGCTCAATCTGCGTTTTGAAGGCTTACGACCCCAAATAGGAATTAATAGGAGAATTATATGGATTGGCTAAAAGACGCCTGTTTTTATGAGATATATCCCCAGTCTTTCAAGGATTCAAACGGAGACGGAATCGGGGATTTTAACGGAATAATCGAAAAGCTTGATTATATCAAAGAACTTGGCTGCAACGGTATATGGATGAACCCCTGCTTCGACTCGCCCTTTAAAGATGCAGGATATGACGTAAGAGATTACAAAAAGGTGGCAGCCAGATACGGAACAAACGATGATTTAAAGAGGCTTTTTGATGAGGCCCACAAGCGTGGAATCAGAATCCTTCTTGACCTGGTTCCGGGACACACTTCCGATGAGCACGAGTGGTTTAAGGATTCAAAGAAGGATAAGCCCGGAGAGTATAAGGATCGATTCATATGGACCGATTTCTGGTACGGTGACCCTCGCAATTTAAAGGGTATTGCCGGCATGGCAGAAAGAAACGGTATTTATATCGTCAACTTCTTTGCATCCCAGCCTGCGCTTAACTACGGTTTCCTTAACAAAACCGAAAAGTGGCAGAGCAGTGTAGATTCTCCTGAGGCAATCGCTACAGCCGATGCAATGGCTGATGTTATGCGCTTCTGGCTTTCAATGGGGTGTGACGGCTTCAGAGTAGATATGGCTGATTCGCTCGTCAAGTTTGATGACGACCAAAAGTCAGCAACCTGCGCCGTATGGAAGAGAATTATTGGTGATGTGAAGAAGGAATTCCCGGAGGCAAGACTTGTCTCAGAGTGGAACCATCCCGAGCAGTCCCTTCCCGCAGGATTTGACATGGACTTTATGCTTAACTGGACGGGTAACGGTTACGACCTTTTACTTAGAGACACAGGTAGCGAAAAGCCTTCACCAATATTTAAAAAAGACTCAAAGAGAAGCATTAACGACTTCCTTGATGATTACCTTCATCAGTATGAGGATGCAAAAGGATACGGAAGATATTGCCTTATCACGGGTAACCATGATACAGACAGAGTTTCCTTCTATCTTGACGAGACAGAAAGAAAACTTGCTTTTGCTTTCCTTCTTACAATGCCCGGCGCACCTTTTATCTATTATGGTGATGAAATCGGAATGCGCTACATGAAGGATCTTCCTTCAAAGGAGGGCGGATATACAAGAACTGGTTCCAGAACTCCCATGCAGTGGGATGACTCTGAGGGAGCAGGTTTCTCAACGGCGGACAAGAAGTCATTCTACCTGCCCGTAGATTCTGATTTGAAGGGCGTAAACGCCAAAGAACAGATGGCAAAGAAGGATTCCCTTTATAATACCGTCAAAGAGGTCATTGCTCTCAGAAAGGCAAATGAGGACCTTCTTGACAATGACAATCTTGACTTTGTCTTAAGGGATTCAAACAGAAGAGAATTTGCCTTTAAGAGGGGAAAACTGATAATTGTTGTAAATCCTTCAGAAAAGGCTTGTACTTTGGATTATGATTTGTTAAAACTAAATGGTGTGTCAAAGTGCCTCTACAGTATCGGTGATGTATCTTTCGATACTAAGGGAATCAAACTTGGCGCACAGGGATTCGGAGTTTTTGAAACTCTTTAACGTAAGGGGTTACGTTTCAAATGGACAAGAAAAAGCTGACAATTGATGACATCGCGCAGGAGCTTAATATTTCCAAGACAACAGTCTCCAGGGCAATCTCCGGAAAAGGAAGAATCAGCGACAAGACGAGAGAGATGGTAAAGGCTTTCATCGCAGAAAACGACTATAAGCCAAACGCCATTGCAAGAGGCCTTGCCAAAAACAAAACCTATAACATAGGCTTTGCGGTTCCCGGGGATTATGGACTTGTGGATCTTCCTTTCTTCCAGAACTGTCTTTGGGGAATCTGCAATTATGCAGCGGGAAGAGACTACGATGTTGTGATTTCGATGGTAAGAGAGAATGATATCTCTCAGCTCGAGCGTCTTATTAACAACAATAAGGTTGACGGTGTAATAATCGGTAGAACATATGAAAATGATCTTGCCGAGAACTTCCTTAGAGAAAGAGGAATACCTTTCGTAACCATCGGTTCTTCAAGAAACGAAGAGGTCGTTCAGGTTGACAATGATCATGTCAATGCCTGCAAGGAACTTACAAAGGTACTTATCGGAAAGGGACTTAAAAACCTTGCTCTTATCGGAAGCTCACTTGGATACATAGTTAACAGCAACCGACTTAAAGGCTTCATGGAAGCACATGAGGAGTCGGGAATTACTGCGAATAAGGATAACATCTACACCGGTGTTGAATATGGTCAGGACATCGATCACATCGTTGAAAGACTTGTAAAGAACAAAGTTGACTGTATAATCTGTATGGATGATGCGATTTGTGCTTATGTTCTTAACAGACTTAAAGCCTTGAAGGTATCGGTACCTGCCGATGTTAAGGTTGCATCCTTCTACAACAGCTCGACACTTGAGTACAATGAGCCCGCAATTACATCTCTAAACTTTGACGTAAGAGAACTTGGAATGGAAAGCGCAAAGATGTTACTTAAGTGCATTAACAACACACTTGAATCCAATAAACTTCTGCTTGGATTTGAAGTGGTACTAAAAGAATCAACTAAATAATTAACATATAAAAGAGGCTTCGTGTGAAGCCTCTTTTGTGTTACAGATTTTTCTTGGGGCAATGACATGCATCGGGACAACCGATACATTTCTTGCCGTTTTTCTTTGATTTGTGGATGTAATAAGCTGCACCGCCTACTGCGGCAATTAAAATAACAATAATGATAAAATCTGTCATAAATTTATCCTCAATAACTAATCAAGTTTGTACTCGGCATTAACTGCAGCTTTGTTCTTCCTTGCGATAAGAACGATGATTGTAGCAAATACCGCGATGGCGATAAGTCCGCCTATAAAACCTGTTCCAAATGAACCGGTTGTAAACAGTGTTCCAAACTGATAAACGATGAATCCAACGCTGAAACCGGTTGCAAGCTGTAATCCGATTGCACCCCACAGCCACTTCTGTGACTTCATTTCTGAGTTCATTGCACCAAGAGCTGCGAAGCAGGGTGGAGTATAAAGGTTAAACATAAGGTATGCAAGAGCTGCAACCTTTGTGATTCCCATAATAGCTGCAACCGCATTGCCTTCGCCGATGAGTTCAAGTTCTTCCGTATCGATGAAGTTTGTGATTGCAAAGCATGTTGCGATGGTTCCTACAACGTTTTCTTTCGCAATAAATCCTGTAACAGCAGCTGCTGCAAGCTGCCATGATGCAATACCGATGATGGGGATAAGGATATAGGAGAAAGGACCTGCAATTCCTGCAAGAATTGAGGTCGACTCCATTCCCTCCTCAACGGGATTGAATCCAAAGTCAAATGACTGCATTATCTGAACTACCGTGTTACAAACAAGGATGATTGTACCTGCTTTGATGATGTATGCTTTACCACGCTCAAGCATGGACTTAGTTGCAAACCAGAGACTTGGAACCTTGTACTCAGGAAGCTCAATGATAAAGAATGACTTACGGTATTTTGCCGCAGTAACATATTTGATTACCAGAGCACCCAAAAGAACAAGCACAATACCGAGCATGTAGCAAACAAAGCTTACCCAGGTTGATTCGGGGAAGAATGCTCCTGCAAAAAGTGCAATAACAGGAAGCTTCGCCCCACAGGGCATGAAGGTCGCAAGCATTGCGGTCGAACGACGTTCGCGCTCATTACGGATGGTACGACAGGCCATGATAGCGGGTATTCCGCAACCGGTGCCGATAATCATGGGGATTGCCGACTTACCTGAAAGACCAACCTTCTTAAAGATGGGGTCAAGAACAACGGTTGCACGAGCCATATATCCGCAGTCTTCCAAAAGAGCAATAAGGAAATACATAACCATAACAAGGGGAAGGAATCCCACAACCGCACCTACACCGCCAATGATACCATCGATTAAAAGTGCATAGAGGAGAGGGTTGGCATCTCCAAGCTTATCGCCGGCCCATCCCTGAAAATCTTCAATCCATCCTGTAAGTATATCTGCAAGCCATGTTCCTAATGTAGTCTGTGATACATAGAAAACAACAAACATAACTGCGGCGAAAACAAGAATTCCGATAACGGGATGAGTAATGACCTTGTCAATCTTATCGCCTATGGTTACATCTTTGGTAAATGTCTTACGTACTTCAACTTCTTTAACGATGTTATTTACAAATTCAAAACGCTTTCTGTCCGCTGCTTCAACTGCCTCTTTGCTGGTCAGGTCCACATCGCCCTGAACATAGGGAGCAATCTGTCCTTTGCCTTCGAGTGCGGCAGCAGCAGAAATAACGTCCTTAATTCCTTCTTCAGATGTGGAAACAGTGTCAATTACAGGACATCCCAGTTTTTCAGAGAGAGTCTTAACATCAACTTTGTTTCCTTTTTTATCCGTGATGTCATGCTTGTTGAGTGCCACAACAACAGGGATTCCAAGCTCTAAGAGCTGTGTTGTGAAAAATAAGCTTCTGCTTAAATTGGTTTCATCCACGATGTTAATGATTGCATCGGGATGTTCGTTCTTTACATAACTGCTTGTAACGCTTTCTTCTGATGTGAAAGGGGACATGGAATAGGCGCCGGGTAAGTCTACCGCGATGATTTCCTTTCCTGTGTCATTGTAGGCCTTCTTCACCTCGAACTCTTTCTTGTCGACGGTAACTCCGGCCCAGTTGCCGATTTTCTCGCTTCTTCCGGTAAGCGCATTGTACATAGTGGTTTTGCCGCTATTAGGATTACCTGTTAAAGCAATTCTCATATCATTTCCTCCTTAGTCTCATATATGTGAGATACATTTTTAACTAGATTGAGATGGCTTCGGCAAGTTCGGGATCGATATTGTATCTTGCGTCCTTGATGGATACCACAAGATTTCTTTTTTTGTCTACTACTGTGATTTTTTCTCCGCTGTAACATCCAAGAGAGAAGAGAAAGCTTTCAATCTCGTCATCGCCCTGAGTGTCGACATCAGAGATAACGTACTCCTTGCCTAACTGTGCTTCATTTAATGTCATCATATCGTCACCTTTCCTTATGTTAGATTTGCTTGTCTGTTTGCTTTATTGGTTAGCTAACGCTAAATTTGGTTAGCAAAAACTAATATCAGTTAGCCTCCACTAACTAATATTACCCGAAAAGCCGAAAAAGTCAAGAAAAAAAGTGCACAAAAAAAGGATGGTCAGCGGCTCGCTAACCATCCTTTTTGTCTAATTTATGATCTGAGTGCGGTTTCCAAAGCAACCTTAATCATGTCGTTAAAGTGTTTCTCTCGCTCCTCGGGAGTTGTGTCCTCGTGGGTTCCTAAGGTATCGGAGATTGTAAGAAGACATGCTGCGTTCTTTTCAGCCATTCTTGCGTTATGGAAGAGTGCGAAGCTTTCCATTTCAACCGCAATGCAGTTGCAGTCGTCTCTGAAGTGGGTGTAATCCGGCTGATCGGGTTCATAGTAGAAAACGTCAGCTGAGTGGATTCTTCCGACTGTAAGCTTGATGCCAAGGTCCTTTGCAGAA